>VGCX01000007.1 GCA_016869935.1 Alphaproteobacteria bacterium | reverse complement strand
TCAATCAAACTTTCAGCGACATCTTTTGTCTTAATGGAAATTTCTTTTGGAATCCCATTAATCAAGTCACGTCCTTTTACCTTCATTTCTTTGTCAGAAGAGGGCGTTAAAGAGGCTGATCCTATTTCTTTTTTAATACGCTCTGCGCTTGCTTCCCCAATTAAAAGGTTATGGGTCCGACGAACATAGGCAATAATAGCCTCATCCATCTTATCGCCCCCTACACGAACAGAGCGAGCATAAACAATCCCGCCAAGAGAAATCACAGCTACTTCCGTTGTTCCGCCCCCAATATCCACAACCATGGATCCCGTGGGTTCAGTCACAGGAAGACCCGCGCCAATGGCTGCTGCCATACTTTCCTCGATCAAGAACACACGACGTGCGCCGGCGCTCTCTGCTGATTCTTGAATCGCTCGACGTTCTACCGCTGTTGAACCTGAAGGAACGCAGATAATAATTTGTGGGCGTGCAAAGGTATGCCGCCGATGAATTTTGTGAATAAAATGCTTGATCATTTCTTCTGCAATATCGAAGTCAGCAATGACCCCATCCCGAAGCGGACGAATCGCTTGGATGTTACCGGGCGTACGCCCCACCATCATTTTGGCTTCTTCACCAACCGCAAGAACTTGCTTTTTTCCATTGGCTGTTGCAACAGCCACAACAGAGGGCTCATCAAGAATGATCCCCTTCCCTTTGACATAGACCAACGTATTAGCGGTCCCTAGGTCAATCGCCATATCTGCAGAAACTAAACTAAATAACCTTGAAAACATTTGATCTCTTTCTTAAACTTATGAATGAAATATATCTTTATTATCTTTATATCCTAGAGTGTTTTAGTTGGTAAAGGTGTTTTTTTATAGACAAGGAATTCTTGAAATGCAACGTCCTAAGATTACGTTTTTTGCCAGCAAAAGCATTGAAGCTCAGCGTGCGCTTCATGCCCTCGAAAAATCTTATATTTCTGTACCTTTGGAAGAAGCAGATATGATCATTGCCCTTGGCGGAGACGGATATTTGCTCCGCGTGCTCCATCAGGTTTACAGTCTTAAAAAGCCTGTCTTTGGAATGAACTGCGGCAGTGTAGGATTTTTGATGAATCCTTATGATCCCCACCATCTATTAGAGCGCTTAGAAAAAGCAACAGCCGTTACCCTTCCAACGTTAGTCATGGAAGCAACAGACCTTCATGATAAGGTGCACACACTCCATGCTATCAACGAAGTTTCCCTTTTTAGAAAAAGCGCCCTTGCAGGTCATTTAAAAGTATCGGTGGATGGGCATTGCCACCTAGAAGAACTGGTATGCGATGGGATTTTGCTTTCAACGCCAGCAGGGAGCACGGCCTATAACCTTTCTATTCATGGACCGATTCTGCCGCTTGAAAGTCGTGCTTTGGCTTTAACACCCATCAGTGCCTTTCGTCCCCGTCGTTGGAAAGGGGCTATTCTATCCGATCAATCCGTCGTCACAATTGACATTCTATCGCCGCAAGAAAGACCCCTTTCAGCGGTCGCGGATTATCAGGAACTCCCCCTTATTACCCATGTCAAGATTTACAAAGACCCCCATCATTCTTTGACATTGCTTTTTGATCCCGACCGTGCGTTAGAAAAAAGAATTATGAAAGAACAATTTTTAGTGTAATTTTTTCTCTAACCTTTTCAACCCCATCAAAATACGATAGAGTAACCATAAAAAAGTATTCCGATGACAATTGAATTTTCTACTTTGCCCTGCGGCATCAGAGTTGTAACAGACCCCATGCCAACAGTTGAAACTGTTTCTTTGGGAATCTGGGTTGGGGCAGGATCCCGCCACGAAACCGAAACCAATAATGGGGTCGCCCACTTTCTAGAACACATGGCCTTTAAGGGAACCAAGAAACGCTCTGCGTTAAAAATCGCTGAAGAAATCGAAGCCGTTGGTGGATATTTAAATGCCTATACGTCAAAAGAAGTCACAGCTTATTACGCCCGTGTGTTAAAAAATGATACGCCCCTTGCGTTGGATATTTTGGCAGACATTTTTCAAAATTCTATTTTTGATCCAACAGAACTTGATCGGGAGCGGGAAGTTATCCTTCAAGAAATCGGCCAATGCCATGATACGCCGGATGATGTTATTCATGATCATTTCCAAGAAATTAGCTATCCGAATCAGTCCCTAGGGCGCCCTATCCTTGGACCCAGTCGATTGATTAAAACGATGAGCAGAGAGACCTTGATCGACTTTATGAAAGATCACTATGACCCCGCTCAAGTAGTCCTGGTTGCCAGTGGAAATGTTAACCATCAGCATATGGTTGAATGGGCTTCCTCGCTTTTGGATCTAAAACCCCTTAAAGCCAAACAAATTGTTGCCCCAGCAACATTCATTGGGGGAGATTTTCGTGAGAAAAAAGACCTAGAGCAGCTCCATTTCTTAATGGGCCTTGAGGGCCCCAGTGCCACAGATGACGTTCATTATCATGGGATGCTTTTTTCAACAATTTTCGGGGGTGGTATGGCCTCTCGCCTTTTCCAGGAAGTTAGAGAAAAACGTGGTCTTGCTTATTCTATCTATTCCTTCCTAACAACCTATAGCGATACGGGTATGCTTGGGATTTATGCAGGAACCAGCGAAAAAGATTCAAAAACATTGGTCGATGTGATTGTCGATGAGTTGCACAAAATGACAGCGCACATTACAAACGAAGAGGTCTTAAGGGCCAAAGCCCAAATGAAGGCAAGTTTGCTGATGGGTCTTGAAAGTTCATCCAGTCGCGCTCGCCGTATTGCCCACACCCTTTTGTCTTTTGGTTATTACATTTCCACCGAAGAAATTATTCAAAAAATCGATCAATTAACCGTTGATCACGCCTACGCTTTTGCCCGAGATATCCTTTCAAAGCCCTTAAGTCTTGCAGCCTTAGGGCCGATCAAGAATGTGCCTGAGTTTGACAGTGTGGAAAGACGGTTGAGAGGGTGAAGGTGTGGAGTAGTTTCACTCGTCCGCCTACGCCAAGGCTTTTGTGGACACAGCTGCGTAGGTTTATCGCCCGAAGCCTGAAAGGCGAAGGGTGACTAACGGTCTACTTTGTGGCTTCCGTCTCTTCCCTGTCTTAGGCAGGGATCCGCCGGACTAACGGCGCCACTAAGTCACACGACAAGGATGAAAAAATAACAAGCGACTTACCAGATTGCACCAGTCCGTCTTCCCCCGGATTTAATCCGGGGTACGCCGGACACTGCTTCGGCCTAACGGTCTACTTTGTGGCTGCGCCACGCGTAGCCCGTAAGGGCGAAGCGTGGTGGAGCTAAGCGGGATCGAACCGCTGACCTCTACAATGCCATTGTAGCGCTCTCCCAGCTGAGCTATAGCCCCAAAGACTGAATTCTAGCCTAATAAGGCTTTAAAAAAGTTTCAAGATTTTTTTCATAAAAAAATAATTGCGCCATCCTAATCTTTATGACATCCTTAGTTTATTGAATTTCCTGACTTCAGGGTAGGCTTAATTAAAAAAAAATAAAATTGCAAGAGATACATGGACTGGAACCAATAATCCTGGAACAGTGGCCGCACAAAGCCTTTTGGATGCAATCAATTCAATTCTTAATTAAACCCACTTCATCGGATCGACGGTTTTTTTGCCTTTTCTTAATTCAAAATGAAGTTGGGGGGTTTTGATGTGTCCCGTGGTTCCAACGGCTCCAATTATCTGACCTTTTTTAACAAGATCGCCCTTACTAACAGCCATCGATTTTAAATGCGCATAGGCCGTCACCCACCCCTCCTGATGCTTCAATAAAATCATATTTCCATAGCTTGGAAGATCATTCCCCTTATAAATCACAACGCCACTTTCTGCCGCTTTCACAGGACACCCAGAGGGCGCCTTAATATTAATCCCATCATTTAAGATCCCATCCTTTAAAGGACCAAACGGCAGAATAACGGGACCTTTGACGGGTCTTAAGAACTTGATGGGTCCCTTGGGGATTTCTGGATTTTTCTTTGCCTCCTTTACGGCAGAAGGCTTGTCTTTTGTCTGTTCTATTTTCTTTGGTGTTGTCTTTTTAAGGGGCAAGGTTTTTTCAGTATTCTTCTGAATAATGGCCCCTTGATCATCAAGCGGAATGCTTGCAGGTAAAATTAATTCTTGCCCAGCAACAAGCTTAAAGGGAGGCTTTAGCTGATTACGATGCGCGAGGGCACTAACATCCACAGACCGTTGACTTGCGATACTGTAAAGGGTTTCGCCTTTTAAAACCTTGTGTGTTTTTGGATTGGATAAGGTAAGCATTTGACCAACCTTCAATCCAAAAGGCGCATGCAAATGGTTGTAGGTAATGATATCCCGAATAGAAACGCCGTATTTTTTAGAAAGGCTATAAACCGTATCGCCCTTTTCCACCGCAATCGAATACTTAGGGGACGATAAAAACCTTTTTGATTCCTTGAACCATACTTTGGCTGAAGTTTTTTTGGTTCCCTTTGCCGTCGTTACGATACGAGGGGGAAGATCTATGGGGCAGTCATTTTTTTTTGAATACCCCGAATGCGTGAAAAATAAAATTCCTACGATGAAGAAAAAGAAACTTCTTTTTCTCATGAAAATCCTTTTTCCAATGCGCTTAATGTCCTTGTATGCGTTAGATCTAAATGCAAAGGTGTAATCGAAATTTTCTTTTGGGCAAGCGTTGTTAAATCGTTTTTCTTGGTCAAATCAATTGTTTCAGGAATAGGCCCGATCCAATAATAATTACTGCCCCTTGGATCAACGGATTTGATAATTGATTTATAAGGGGGGCGAATGCCTTGAGGGACGACCTCAGCCCCTTCAACAGACTTAGAAACCACATCGGGGAAATTAATATTAATAAAAACATCCTTGGGCCAGCCAATCTCTAAAAGTTTTTTGATGATAGCAGGCGCGTGATCTAGGGCTGTTTGCCATTTAATCGGATGGTTAATTCTGTTTTCTTGACTGAGTGCAATGGATGGAATTCCAAATGTGGTTCCTTCCATCGCCGCTGCAACCGTTCCAGAATAGGTCACATCATCCCCAACGTTCGCGCCATTATTAACCCCTGACAGAATAAGGTCAGGTTTATCCCATTCTATAATTTCCTCCAACGCCATCAGCACACAATCGGTGGGCGTTCCATCCACAGAAAACCGACGATCCGAAAGCTTTCTAGCGCGCAAAGGACGATTAATCGTCAGCGAATGTCCAGCCCCGCTTTGTTCATTGGCGGGTGCCACAATCCAAATATCATCACTGAGTGTCTGGGCGATTTGTTCTAAAATTTTAAGGCCAGGGGCATGAATACCATCGTCATTCGATAGCAAAATTCGTAAAGGTTTTTTTGTCATGATTTTCTAATTTCCTTTAATCCACCCATATAGGATACCAAAACATCTGGGATCCGGATAGAACCATCCTCTTGTTGATAGTTTTCCAAAACCGCAATCAGCGTTCTTCCAACGGCAAGGCCTGATCCATTCAATGTATGGACAAATTGGGTCTTGCTTTTTTGTCCCCCTGTTTCTGGGGTTCTAAAGCGCCCATTCATGCGACGCGCTTGAAAGTCACCACAGGTTGAACAGCTTGAAATTTCTCGGTACAAATTCTGTCCCGGAAGCCATACTTCCAAATCATAAGTTTTTCTGGATTGAAAGCCCATATCCCCAGTGCAAAGTAATTGGACTCGGTAAGGAAGCTTTAGTTCCTGCAGAATGGTTTCAGCGGCATTTGCCATGCGTTCAAGTTCTGCATCCGATTGATCAGGGTGCGTCAGGCTTACCAACTCTACCTTGTAAAATTGATGTTGACGCAGCATCCCGCGCGTATCTTTTCCAGCGGATCCTGCCTCTGACCGGAAACAGGGGGTACAGGCTGTGTACCTTAAAGGAAGGTCCGATTCTTCAACAATTTTTTGGGCCAAAAAGTTCGTCATAGAAATTTCACTGGTTGCAATCAACCAATGGCTTTGTGTTTTAAAAGAATCTTCTGCAAACTTGGGAAGTTGGCCTGTTCCAAACATGGAATTATCGTTCACAAGCAAAGGAACCGACGCTTCGGTATACCCAAATCGCTCTGTATGCGTATCGAGCATAAACTGCGCAAGTGCACGCTCGAGCTTTGCAAGAGCCCCTTTTAAAATAACGAAACGACTGCCAGAAATCACAGCGGCTTGATCAAAATCCATCAACCCCAACGCTTCACCTAAATCAAAATGCTGCCTTGGGTCAAAAGAAAATTTGGGAAGATCACCTACAACCCGCATGGTTTTGTTATCAGTTTCATTCTTTCCAAAAGGCACATCATCCTTTGGGCAATTAGGCAGTGTTGTAAGAATTGTCTGAAGGTGTTCTTTGAAGGTACGCTCTTGCTCTTCTAAAACAGCAAGACGACTTTTAAGCGCTGTCCCTTCTTCTATCAATGCCGTTGCATCTTGTCCTTGAGACTTCACCCGCCCCATTTCCTTGGCAACATCATTTCGACGTTGCTGCAAGTCTTGCATTTCTGTAATGGTCGCGCGATGCTTTTCATCGAGGGATAGAATGATTGATGCCTGAGGATCAAGGCCTCGTTTTCCTAAAGCGGCGTCAAACTGATCTGGGTATTCGCGAATCCATTTAATGTCATGCATGATCTGCTCTTTTTTCCTTTAGTTTTATTAAAAGTATAGATACCTCATAAAGGCCCCACAAGGGAAGCGCTAATAAAATTTGACTCAAAACATCCGGGGGCGTCAAAAGGGCTGCAAGAATAAAAATCCCCACAATCACAAAACGCCTGATGTTAGAAAAAGAAGCAGCTGAACCAATCCCCAAGTAAGACAAAAGCACCATAAAAAGGGGCAACTGAAAACAAAGCCCAAAGGCAAAAATAAATTTCATACTGGTATGCAGATAGTCATTCATCACCGGCAAAAACTGAAGCTTAAGATCAGAGCTTTCTGCAAAGGTAATAAAAAAATCCCAGGTCATGGGCATAACATAACGGTAGCAAAAAAAGGCGCCCAATAAAAAAAGAAAGGGACACAGCAAAAACAAAAGACGACAAAAAGATTTTTCATGGGGTAAAAGACCCGGTGATATAAATTGCCAAATTTGCCATTCTATATAGGGAACCGTAAGACAAAGCGCCCCAAAGAACCCAATTTCTACATGCGTTGTTAAAACCCCTGAAAGATTCGTATAAACCCAGGGTTGAGTAGAGTGGTGATTAAGCAGAACCATTTCCAATGGCTGCGCCAACCCAGAAAAAAGGCGAGAGGCATAAGAAAAACACAGGCCAAAACTTATAAGAAAAAAACTAACAATTTTTAAAAGACGTTTTTTAAGTTCTTGAACATGGGGAATCAGAGATTCTATCGATCGCTTCATTTTATTCCTTGAGCGCCTTCTTTTTTGCCTGTTTTGCAATCTCTTCAAGTTTTATATCATCCAAAAGAGGCTGGTATGTTTTTTTAACTGTTTTTTGGTAAGACTTAAGATGCCGAAAAATCTTTCCTATTTTATAGGCAATTTTTGGCCAATCATCGGGTTTTAAAACCAGAACAGCAACAAACCCTATCGCCACAAGTTCAAAAAATCCTATTCCCATAGGATACCCTTAAGATTTTTTTCTTGGTTTCTTTTTAAGAGGGGCTTTTTTCTTTTTTGGTTTTGGATCATCCCCTTCTTCCAATCCTTTTTTAAAAGACCGGACCCCCCGACCAAGGTCCCCCATAACTTTGGGAAGTTTCCCTGCCCCAAAAATGATCAGAATAATCACTAATATTAGAAGAATTTTCCAAAGACCCATGGCTTTACCTTGTATTTTCGTGGTGCCCGCTGCCGGAATCGAACCAGCACGACCGTTTCTGGTCAACAGATTTTAAGTCTGTCGTGTCTACCAGTTCCACCAAGCGGGCAGGAATGGTCTTTTTACGGTAAACAAAGAGGTCCCTAAGATCAAGAGAATTTTAAAGAAAATTCAAGAGATATCTATTATTAAAATCGCTAATAACCATTTCCCTGGTAACTAGGACTATTAGGGTCTTGTGTTGGGTCGTAGTTAGGATCTTGTGTTGGATCATAACCATTGCCTCCACCACCTCCATATTGGCCACCTTGTGATGGATCATAGTTCCCACCTTGTGATGGATCATAACCATTGCCTCCTTGCGATGGATCGTACCCATTACCATTTCCGCCATATTGTCCGCTCTGTTGTTGACCGTATCCTTGTTGTTGGCCGAATCCTTGTTGTTGGCCATACCCCTGTTGTTGACCGAATCCTTGTTGACCATAAGGTCCGCTCATACCCCCAGGCACTCCATAAGGCATTCCTCCCATCATCGTAGGAGACATCATAGGCGGCATTTGGGGCATCATCATAGGGGACATTGGCGGCATCATCGGAGGCATGACCGGCATTGGTGGCATCATCAACATAGGATTTATGGTTCCCATTCCTGCCCCTCCCATCCCCAGAGCAGGTGAAGTCAAGGCTAAGAGGCTTTTCATACCGCTTGTTTTATTAAATTGATTCATCCATGGAATCATTGATTGTTGTTCTGTGCTTGTCAGCGAACATGTTTGCAATACTTTAGTGCAAAGAGAGGGGGGCGTTACCCCCTGCGTTAGAGCTTTTGAGCACGCCTCTGCAATGACAAACGTAGACTGTTCCCCAGAAACAGCAGAGTAAAGTTTCATGATTTTACCACTTCGGGATCGCTGTGATTTTTTTGTGGAACAGGGGTTGATTTGATCAGCAGCTGTTCCATGAACAAACCGTCTAGTAAATTCCACATGGCATTGCTGAATTCCTGAAACGGCTTTGAGGGATGGATTTCCCCAACACGCCCACACACAAGCTGCCCCATAAAGGGCATCTGCACCACAAAGACCTTTTGTACATTCGCTTTTACAAAAGTCACTTTTAACTGTTGCACATGTTGAATTTCCTGTTCCAAGAGCAGGAAGATTAAAAGCAGATTTTGTTTTTCTCGCAAAATCAATACCTGTTTCTATAGCTTGCTTAGCGATCGACTTAGAAACAACCTTGCGTGTTAGAGCTCGCTGATCTGGGGTTCCCTTTCCTTGGCAAAATTTGATTGCCGCAACATTTGATGCCATAAGGCTGTTGGATGTATTTTCTGGAAAATTTGAGACAAAATCGAACACAACTTTTGAAGCGCGGGTAAAACTTAAACGACTTTTGTTAGCATTTGTTCTTTGCGCATTTTGCCACGCCCCTTCTTGAGATCCTTGAGCTGTGTTAATAGCTTGATTCACTGGCTCATCAATTGTAGAGAGAATTTCCAGCGCTTTATCTAAAACAACTTTTTCATCATCTCCGATTGCAGTTCTTTGGCTTTCATCTTGCGTTGAAAATTGATCATCTTGATCTGATTTTTTTTCAAGATCTTCCAAAGAAGGAAGCCCCGATAAAGAATCCCCTTCTACCGCAATAGCATTGGTAAAAGACATTATAAGTGCGAGTAAAAGAAAAAAGCGCAGCCTCATGAAAATCCCTATTTTCTTTTTAGTTTATCGAAAAAGTACTTAAACTCCAAGAAATTGTTTAGTAAGCTACAGACTGCATGAAAAAAGCTCATAAACGCCTTTTAAAACTTTTAGCAGCCCTTTTGTCCATAGGCGCGGGGGCTACTATATTTTTTTCTATTTTTAAGGACGCTATGGTTTTCTACTATACCCCCAAAGACTATCAACATCGCCCCATAGAAAAAAATAAGACTATTCGTATCGGAGGTATTGTTCAGCAAAACAGTCATGTTCTGTATCCAAAAGGGGGAGGAAGATTTATAGTACAAGAAGGCAACGACACCATTCTTGTAGAATACTCTTGCTCTCTTCCGACCCTCTTTAAAGAAGAAACCATGGTTGTTGCCCAAGGAACATTCAATGATGAAGGGCAGTTCAGTGCAACAGAGGTTTTGGCAAAACATGATGAAAATTACGCCCCCCTTCCAAAGAACTGCCTTGAAGAACAGGTGAATCAGTGGTAACAGAATTAGGACATTTCAGCTTAGTTTTGAGTTTTAGCCTGGGGCTCATGACACTTATCTTAAGTTTTAGAAAGAAAAACGCCCTTTTATCTTATCTCTCTACCGTTAACCTGGGACTTATAAGCTTGGCTTTTTTCTGCCTTATATTGGCCTTTGCTCGTTCTGATTTTTCTGTTCAAAGCGTTGCTTTTCACTCTCATAGTACGACGCCCCTTATATACAAAATTGCAGCTACTTGGGGGCATCACGAAGGATCTATGCTGTTGTGGTGTTTTTTTCTAGGCCTTATTATTAATTTTTTTTCAACCAATCGACAAAAAATAGAACCATCGATTCATAACGCTACTCTTTTTATTTTGCATAGCATCTTGGTCTTGTTTTTAGCTTACAGTCTCCTTACATCGAACCCCTTTGAACGTCTTATGCCTTTTCCTATTAATCGAGGAGAGCTCAATCCCCTACTCCAAGACCCAAGCCTAACCTTTCACCCCCTGTTTCTTTATATGGGGTTTCTAAGTTTTTCTGTTCCCTTTGCACTCAGCATTGCGTCAAGCCTTTATCCTATCAATCGCCCTTTGTTCATTCAATGGACCAAACCTTGGATTGCAGGAGCCTGGGGGTTTTTAACGCTTGGCATCCTTACAGGAAGCATTTGGGCTTATTATGAACTTGGATGGGGAGGATGGTGGTTTTGGGACCCCGTTGAAAGCGCCTCCCTTCTTCCCTGGCTTGTGGCAGCTGCTCTTATCCACCTTTATAAAAAACCATCTTCATCAGACACCTTATCAAGATCCTCGGTCTTCTTAACAAGCCTTGGATTTTTACTGTGCCTTACGAGTGTTTGGGTTATTCGTGGAGGGGCCCTCGTTTCTGTTCACACATTTGCTTTATCCCCGAATCGAAGCTTCTTTCTTTTTAGTATTTTCGCCCTTTGTTTAGGCGCTAGTATTTTGGCCCTCATCAGAACTTCGAAGGATCACCATGAAAGAAGGAACTTCTTTATTGATAGTGCTGTTTTCATTTTTTTATATCTTCTTTTTATTGTTCTGTGGGGCATCTTTTTCCCAATATTTTTTGAAAAAATCACGGCTCAACCCCTTACTATGGGCACCCCCTATTTTACTAAACTTTTTTGTTATCCAATGCTTTTGGTGTTTTTTTTGATGGGCGTTGGCCCTTTTTTCTCAAGAATAGGCCTGATTTTATGCATAATCATTTCTTTTGTTTGTTTTTATATCTTCTGGCCCCAAGGAATCGGTGCAACAAGTGCTATTACCCTTTCGGTCTGGCTTATAAGCTGGACAATTCTTTACAGCCTTAAGAATTTTAGAAAAAAATCTCTGCCTCTTTTAGGGGCTCACCTCGGGATAGGGATTTTAGCCCTTGGGATTAGTGTGAATGGATTCTTTCAAAAAGAAACTATGGCTATAATGGAGCCAGGGGAAAAAATAGAACTTCCTTTAGGAAATCTGACTTTTGATGCTGTAAAACCTATTCCAAGACAAAATCATCTAGCCTATCAAGGAACTTTTTCTCTTAAAGAAAAAGATCATCTCATTTGTGTTTTTAATTCTGAAAGGCGCCTTTATTTTGCAAATCAAAGTGAACACTCTGAAGCAACATTATGCCATCATCGTTTAACGACTTACTCTTTAATTCTTGGTGAAACAACTGACCATCAACATTGGGTGATTCGATTTTATGAAAATCCTTTTATTCTTCTCATTTGGATCGGGGGTATTTTAGTTGCTTTAAGTGCTTTGCTTCTTTGTTTTCAGAAACGTTTATTAATTATTTTTGCGCTAGGAATTTTATCCAGCCCTTCGTCTGAAGCCCTGATAGTCTACCATCCAAAAGCTACCGCCCTTTTTAAAAAAATCCCGTGCCCTACATGCCCGGGGCAAAATCTAGAAAGCTCTCAAACGGAATTGAGTCAAGAAATCAGAGACTTTATTGATCAAGAAATACGCCAAGGAAAAGATGAAGAGATCATTTTAAAAACCCTTGAAACCCAATTTCACATGACGCTCCTTCCCTCTTTCCCCTATTGGATTCTGTGGGGGGCGCCCCTTCTCTTTTTAGGCGGAATATTGCTAATGATTTATCGGAGGAACCCATAAATGCTTTGGATCACAATTCCTCTTCTTTTAGCTTGTGTTTTTGTTTTTTTATGGCACCCTTCTTTTCGCAGCCAGATTCAAAAATCAAAAAAATATCAACTTATTTTTCTAACAACCCTCACGTCTTTTTTGTTATATGGGAATTATGGATCTCCGCTACTGCCTGATCATCCCTTTATACGACTGGAAGCTTTAAGTCAGCCAATGGTTGACAATGAGGGCGACTCTCTAACCTCATTAATAAAGATTGCTCAAGAAAATCCTTCTGATTTCCAGTATTGGAAAAATCTTGGGGACTATTATCGTCAGCATCACCACTATTATGAAAGTAGTCTCTATTATCGAGAGGCTTGGAAGTTGGACCCTGCAAATGTTGATTTAAAGGTTTTTTATACCTATTCGTTGGTCTTATTGAATAATGGCAAAATCACTCAAACGATACAAATGCTTCTAAATGAAATAGACGATACTTCAAAACTGCCGTTTCTCTTGAAAAATCTTAAGAAAAGAAATCATCATTCACATGGATCTTTACACTTATAGTAAGCATCTCACCTATCATCTTCCTCTAAACTAGATAACTCGTTTTCTATTTCTTCGATACTTGGTAAGTTTGACTCTAGTTGCTTTGGAATAGCATTTGAAAGCTCAAACTCCGCAATGCCGATAGGTTTATTGAGTCCTCTGAGCGAATATTCTGCAACAATCTTCACGACTTTTGCACAATAATATACCTATGCTTGGATTATCTACAGGATCTTTAATAAGGTCATCCACTAAATTAAGGTAAAAATTCAATTGACCTGCATGCTCTGGCTTAAAGGTGGACGATTTAAACTCTACCACAACATAGCAATGAAGCTTTGTATGGTAAAACAGCATATCAATATAATATTGGCGTTCCTTAAGCTTGATGGGGAATTGATTGCCTACAAAGGCAAATCCTTTGCCAAGCTCTAAAAGAAATTTGCTGATATGTTTTATTGCATTTTGTTCTATATCTTTTTCTAAAAAATGATCATGAAGTCCCAGAAAATCTAAATTATAAGGATTTTTAAGAATATCTTGCGCAAGCGTTGACTGAGGTTCAGGAAGACTCGCTAAAAAATTAGAGGTTTTGTCTTCTTTCTGTAGTTGGGCGTGCAACCCTTTTTTTATACTGCTTTCAAGAGTTGCTCTTGACCATCCATTTTCCAAAGCTCTTAAGGCATACCATTCTCTTTGATCACTATCTTTTATAGAAAAAAGCAAAACAATAACCTGTCCCCACGGCAATTGGGTCACAGCTTGTGACCCAATTCCAGTGGGGTACATTTCTGCAAGCATTCTCATCCTTTTAAGGTTAGTGACAGAAAAACCCCTAGCGCCCTCATATTGCTTATTTAAATCCACAGCAAGCTTTTCTAAGAACTTACTGCCCCAAGCGGACTGCTTTTCTTTAATCTGAGCGCCAATGTACCAATAGAGCTGTATGAGCTCCCTATTAACAGCGCTCATAGCTTGTATTCGAACCGAAGCTATTCGAACTTTTATATCCTTTAAAAAATTGCTGTATTCTATGGTGGGTAAAAAATCACTCATTTTTCAATCCCTTAGAAACTTAAATCATGTGTAGGCGCCAATGGCTCTCATTCACTCAATATCTTAATCTCTGTTTTCTTTGCACACAAGAGAAAGTCATGATCTCTTGTCTCTCACTTTGAAACAATGTATGCAAGCTATCTAAAGCTCTTCCGTTTTGAATTCGCTATAGCCTTCATAGTAATAGCTCACGTCAATCCCTTTCATAAATAGGGTACGGTCATGGATCTGATCGGTTAAAGCCTGCTTAAGTAATGCTTTGATTTCTGTATCTTTCACTACACTACGCTGCATAGCTGATAGATAGTCATCTTTATCTACCAGATTCCAATCTATCATCTGTTTGATTTCTTTTTTCAGCATAAGGTCTAGCCATAGACGTGTCGCACGTCCGTTGCCCTCGCGAAAAGGGTGCGCAACGTTCATCTCTACATATTTTTCGATTATTGCATCAAAGCTACTTTGTGGCATGGTATCAATATACTCCAATGATTGTTTAAGATACATCAGTGGTGCAAAACGGAAATTATCTTTAGCAATATTAACTTCCCGAATTTTTCCTGCAAAGTCATAGATATCTTCAAACAAATAGGCGTGGATGAAAGAAAGCCCAGCGAATGTACCAGCTTCCGCTTTAGCAATATCACCAGAATCGAACAGCTGCTTCGCTTTTTTCTTGCTGATTCTCTCCTCAGCTTTCGCCAATGCAACTTGGTCCGTAATATTTAGTTTATTTTTTAGCGTCATGCCGTAATCCCCTAGCTAACTCTTAAATCATCTTATTCCTTCGCCTCCTCACGCGCAAGAAAGTCATGCTTTAAAGCAAAGCGTCGTCACAGAAACCTTACAGAACTCCTTGGATAAGAACATGACGCTTTTTACCCGCAGAAACTTTTAAAATATTGTGGTCTTGCAGATCACTTACAAAGAAAAATTTATTCTCATCTTCGACGACCATATCATTGATTTTACACCCATTGCCACGAATAAGGCGGCGCGCTTCTCCATTGCTTTCGGCAAGGCCACTGTGGGCTAAAAGCATGAAAGCAGGAATGCCTTTTTCCAGGTCAGAATGGGGAAGCTGAATGATTGGAAGGGCTGATTGAAGACAGGCATTACCTTTCTCGTCCGTTCCAATAACCTCAATAGACATATCATCACCACCAAATACCTGAGCAATACTGCGGTGAATTTCTGGCAGAACCTCAACCCCATGGGCCAAAGATGTTGCTTCATCCGCTAAGCGTATTTTAAGCGCATTAATATCTTCTGTTTTGGATAAATCATTAATTTGATTCACCGAAAGATCTGTATAAAATTTTAAGAACCTTATAACGTCTGCGTCTTCTGTATTGCGCCAATATTGCCAATAATCAAACGGAGACAAGGCTTCGCGATTAAGCCATATGGCCCCTTGCTCTGACTTGCCCATTTTCTTCCCACTTGATGTGGTAATGAGAGGGGACGTTAGACCAAACGCGTCCCCCCCTTCAATTCTTCGAATAAGTTCAACCCCATTTAAAATATTGCCCCATTGGTCAGAGCCCCCTAATTGCACAACACAATGATGGCGTCTATAAAGTTCAAGGAAATCGTAAGATTGAAGAATCATGTAATTAAATTCTAGGAACGTTAGAGGCTGCTCACGCTCTAATCTTAGTTTCACACTATCAAAGGACAACATGCGGTTAATAGAAAAATGACAGCCATACACCCTTAAGAAATCCAAATAGTTGATAGGAGATAGCCAATCATTGTTATTAACAAGAATTGCCTCGGATACGTTTTTACCAAACACAATATAGCGAGAAAAGCACTGCTGAATTGACTGAATATTGCTTTCAATCTGATTATCTGTGATCAAGGGTCTGGCTTTATCTTTGCCACTAGGGTCCCCTATCTTTGTTGTACCCCCTCCCATCAAAACGATAGGTTTATGTCCATGTCTTTGAGCAATCCTAAACATCATCACGAGCATAAGATTCCCAACATGAAGACTGGGCGCGGTCGCGTCAAAGCCCCCATAGAGAATTATGGATTCTTTTGAAGCTTTTAAATCCAATTCTTCCAAATGTGTACACTGGTGAAGAAATCCTCGCTCTGATAGCTCCTGCAAAAAAGGTGACTTAAATGATGTCATTGCTCTGGTCCTTTAGAAAATTAATCGTATCTACAGTGTAGTTTTAATCTTTTTTCTTGGTCCCAGCAAGAAATTGCACTGAACAATAAAAAATTAATCTCAAAAAAAAATCCATTCCCCACTTTAGGCAGGGAATGGATCTTAGGAATAAAAAGAATTACTTGTCTTCTTTTTTCTTTGCAGGTGATTTTTTAGGTTTTTCCACTGCCGCTGCACCTTCTTCTGCTACAGTTTCTTTCTTCGCTTTTTTCTTCGCGGATGAAGCTTCTTTCTCTTCATCTTTTTCTTCTGCCGTTACTTTCTTAGGTTTTGCAGCTGCTTTCACCTTTTCAAAGTCGATGGCACCCCCAAGGATATCCCCAAGACTTGCACCACTGTCAGAAGAACCATAAGTCGCCATAGCTTCTTTTTCTTCCGCAAGTTCTCTTGCTTTGATAGAAAGCGTTAAGCGACGATTTTTTTTATCAATTGATATAAGCTGTGCATCTAAACGCTCACCAACGGCAAACCGGTCAACCCGTTGTTCTGATCGATCTCTCGATAAATCAGACTTACGAACAAAGCCAATAATACCTTTGTCTGTTTCAACTTCAATACCATTTTCTTCAATCGTTCTAACGATACACGTTAATACCATATCTGGCTTCAAGGCATCAATACCAACCTCAAAAGGATCTCCGCTGAGCTGCTTAATACCAAGGCTAATTCTTTCCTTTTCAGGATCGATATCCAAAATACGTGCCTTAACGGTATCGCCTTTTTTATAAGAAGCAAGAGCAGCTTCTCCTGTTTGATCCCAAGAAATATCTGAAAGATGAACCATCCCATCAATTTCTTCATCAACGCCTACAAATAGACCGAATTCTGTAACATTCTTGATAGGACCCTCAACAACATCACCGACTTTGAATTTCTTTGTGCAAGAAATCCAAGGATTGTCTGTAACCTGCTTGATACTAAGACTGATACGACGCTTTTCCTTATCAAGCTCGATCACTTTGACTTTAATCTTTTCACTTGTTGAAACGATCTTTCCAGGATGAATATTTTTCTTGGTCCAGCTAAGTTCGGACATATGGATTAATCCCTCAACCCCTGCATCGAGCTCAACAAATACGCCGTAATCTGTGATATTTGCTACAACACCCTCAATGATATCACCAACGGTATAATGTCCTTCAACTGCAGACCATGGATCTTGAGTTAATTGCTTCATTCCAAGAGAAATTCGACGATCTTCGGCATTATACTTGATTACCTTTACATCAATTGTTTTGCCAACATGCAATGCATCGGAAGGATGGTTGATACGCTGCCAAGAAATATCTGTAACGTGCAAAAGACCATCAATGCCGCCTAAATCAACGAAAGCACCGTAATCTGTAATATTCTTAACAACACCCTTCACGACTTGCCCTTCCTTCAACGAAGAAAGAAGTTCCGTACGAGCTTCTACTTGAGACTCTTCAATAATAGAACGTCTAGAAACGACTATATTGCCTCTCAGACGATCCATTTTTAAAATTTGGAAGGGCTGTTCAAGATTCAGAAGAGGCATGATGTCCTTAATAGGACGCACATCAATTTGGCTTCCTGGCAAGAAAGCGAGAGCCCCGTCAAGATCGATTGCAAAGCCACCTTTAACACGACCTGTAAGGCGTCCCGTGACGCGTTCTCCCTTGCGATGGGATTCTTGTAGTTTTTCCCACGCTGCTTCTCGTCTTGCTTTTTCATAGCTTAAAACAGCTTCGCCGTTTTTATTTTCAAAGCGCTCAACATAAATGTCGATGATATCACCAACATTAATGCTTTTTGCTTTTTCTGGACCAAATTCTTCTAAGGGAACACTTCCTTCAGATTTAAGACCCACATCAATGATAGCGACACCGCGCTCAATTGATGTTACGGTCCCCTTCACAACCTGTCCTTCGAATTTTTTTGCTGTGCCTAATGAGGCTTCTAAAAGCTCCGCAAAGCTTTCAGATGTTTGATTACTTACTGTCATAGTTTTAATTACCTTTAAAAAAAATAAATAAAAAAGCCCACAGTTTTTCCCGAATCTATCGGCAGAGACCTTTTTATCAGACCCTAAAGATAATCTTTCTTGGTAGATTTTTCAATATGAGAAATTACCCTTTCCAATACTTCTTCTTTTGACAAAAAGGATGTATCAAGGATAAAAGCATCTTGTGCTGGATGAAGGGGGCTATGCTGACGACTCTGATCTCGCCTATCACGCGCCTTCACATCCTCCAAAACTTGGTCAAACGTTAAAGACTCTCCGCGGGCTTTCAGCTCTTCAAAGCGCCTCTCTGCCCGAGTTTCCGTATGGGCCGTAAGGTAGATTTTTATATCAGCATCCGGTAGAACCACTGTTCCTATATCACGACCATCCAAAATGGCACCCTGATATTCTGAGGTATGTTGATGGGCAAAATTTCTTTGCCACTCCAGCAGGGCTTGGCGCAAAGATAAATGGGCTGCAACTTTTGAAGCTGCTTGCCCGACAACTTCGGTCCTTAGTTTATGATCATCCTTTGCATCAAACTTTAAAAACTGTACGCCCTCCAAAGCATCTTGTTCAGAGTCAGGGTTTTTTCCATTTTCAAGAACATAAAGACCTACTTTTCGGTATAAAAGACCCGTATCAAGAAAGGCTAAATGGTAATGAGAGGCAAGAGATCTTCCAAGCGTTCCTTTGCCAACACCAGAGGGTCCATCAAGAGCAATAATCATAAATTTCCTTATTTATTCTTTGTAGTCAAATTAGCAATTTCATCGTATAAAGTAAATTCTAGAAATTTCTTGAGAAATTATATAATACCATTCATCATTTTTATGTAGCACGCGCTAAACAAGTGGTAAGGGTGAGGAGCGTATTTGATATACGTGACCGAGCCCGAATTCCGAAGTTTAGCGATGGGATACTTAAAAAGGGTGATTGGTATGACCTATGTTGTAACAGATGCGTGTATTCGCTGCAAATATACAGATTGTGTTGAGGTATGTCCGGTTGACTGCTTCCATGAAGGGAACAATATGCTTGTTATTGACCCTGAGGTTTGTATTGATTGTGGCGTTTGTGTGCCATTTTGCCCAATTAAGGCAATAATTCCTGATACGGATCCGGATGCAAGTCCTTGGGTCGAGCTGAATCAAAGACTATCCCAGAAATGGCCCGTGATCCGGCAGAAAAAACCCGCGCCATTTGATGCCGATGAATGGAAAGATAAACCAAACAAGCTGTCGTTTTTAGAGGAAACCCTTGAAAATTAGATTGTTTAATAAATAGTCCTGCGATGGGCCTAAGACACCATAGATAGAAAATATATCCGCCATGACACAAAAAGCCCTCTCTTAGTTTTGTTGACTCTAAAAAAAATTAGAGCGAAAATGGCAGTATAGAGAGGGTTTTGTTTATGGACCATAAAATTAACCTCAAACACTTTGATTGGCAGATTCTACAGAAAGTAGGAGTGCGCTTTCTAATGGCTCTTGTACTCCTCAGCGGGGTTAAGTACGTTTTTTTCCTTTTTAATTCAATAGATCTTGGTGAAATTGGAGAACATCTTGGGCAAATTATTGCAGGAGCACTAGGCGCTGAACTTATAAATTTTCCTGGTGAAGAGAATCCCGCCAAATGGCGCATTCATTGTCATAGTAGCTTGGCATATTGTATTTTCTTAAGTTTCTTTCATACTCTAGGAGGCATAGGCGGAGAAGTTGCACAGGAGATTCTTTCTACCCTTTATCCAGAAACCATTCCTTCCCCTGATTGAGAGCTTTATTTATGTTTAAAAAAAAGAAATCTTTTAAAGAATGTTGTCCAAAGATAGGAGTTTGTTTGTTGTTAAGTTTTCTGGGAGCTGGGATAGGTATGTCTACTATTGGGTTATTTCGTCCTATTGGCCCTAATGAAATTAGACATTTTATGAGTGTTGGTATTGGGATTGGCATAGGCTCTGAGCTTATAAATTTTCCAGGCGAAAAAAATCCTGCCAAATGGCGCATTAATTGCCATAGCAAATTAGAATATGCTGTTTTTATGTCTCTCTTTCTTATTCTGGGAGCCATAATCGGAGAAATTGCACAGGAGATTCTTTCTACCCTTTATTCAGAAACCATTCCTTCCCCTGATTGAGAGCTTTATTTATGTTTAAAAAATGGAAGTCTTTTGAAAAATACTACTCACAAAAAATAGGGATGCGTTTCTTATTTCCCTTTCTTGGGGCGGTGTCAAGCATGGTTCTTATTGGTTTGTTTGACCCTATTGGCCCTAATGAAATTAGACGCTTTATGGGTGTTGGTATTGGGATTGGCATAGGTTCTGAGCTTATAAATTTTCCAGGCGAAAAAAATCCTGCCAAGTGGCGTATCCGCTGTAACAGTAGATTCGGGTTCGCTGTTTTTTTAGGAATCTTTTCAATGCTAGGATATTTAGGCGGATGGATTATACAATCCACAGATATTATTACTGATCTAGGAAAAACTTCCAATAAACCGAGGACCGTTATAACACCCATCACACCTGAAATGACCGCTGGAATGAGCATAAGAAACAATATAGAGGCTATGGGAACAAAGCCTTACGTTAAACCCATGGTAGGCCCAAAAACATCAATCATACCGAATGTTTGAAAAGAAAATTTTGCTATAAACTTTTACTCATAATCTCGAATTAACTCTTCGAGTAGTATCTTCACAATACCATCTATCAACTGGCGATGGGCTTTTTGTTTGGCTTTAGCACCTGTGACCACAATCGTCATTACATAAGGCGATTGACTCTTTCCATACAGATACCCTGCCAGGGCCGTGACTCCCCGAAGGGTTCCTGTTTTAGCCCGAATTTTTCCATAAGCCAGATCCTTAAACCGATCCTTAAGGGTTCCGTCTACTCCCCCCTCTGCAAGAAGAAGGGCAAATTCTTCGCCAAACTTTTGGTAAATTTTTCTTAAAACATTGGTCAGGGTTAATGGCGTTAATCGATTATACGCCGACAAACCAGATCCACTTTCAATATCATCCCCTTCTGAAAAGTTAACCTCAAAAAGACGCACAAGATGTTCCTTTAAAACACGCCCCGCAAAAACCCAATTCCTTGGCCAAGCTTTTTTCTTTGTTATTTTTTCAAACAAAGCATCTGTTACAAGGTTATTAGAATCTTTCAAAGAGACCTCAAGCAGCTTTTTGAGGGAAGAGGAGCTATATTCAATTCGCTTTAAAGCCTTAAGATTTTTAGGATAAGTTGAAGAAATTTTAACAGGAATTCTAAGATGATTTTTCACAAGAACCTGTTGAACCGTTTTCTTTAAATAAATAGGAAGATGCTGGAGCGGAATAGGAATACACATTTTAAAGTCGGTGGATTTTGGGATACATCCTGTCACGTGAATTTTGTCCCCATCAAAAGAAAGCGCCCGTCTTTGAATTTGCTCGCTATCATCAATTTCTTCTTCAAAACATCTATCCCTAAGAAAGGTTTGATTGCGCACAGGGAAAAAGGTCCCCGT
This sequence comes from Alphaproteobacteria bacterium, assembly GCA_016869935.1. Lineage (GTDB taxonomy): Bacteria > Pseudomonadota > Alphaproteobacteria > UBA7879 > VGCX01 > VGCX01. The sequence goes on along the minus strand of VGCX01000007.1, from coordinate 5,958 downwards.
CTTTTCGAGCTCAATCGATGCTTGATCACAAGATGCTTTTCCCGACAATTGAAAAGAAATCTGATTTCCATCAATAATTGTTGGAAGAAGTGTTGCCCCATAACAAAAATCAAGGCTTTCGTAAGGCACCCCCGGTGAAAGATGCGAAAGAGAGTCACTAGAGTGCCCTGCTAAGACAAGGACGAGTTCTTTTCCTAAAAGACCTTTGGTTTTTGCTTCTCTAAGCATAAACTCAAGATCTTGAGTTTTAAACAAAGGATCACCCCCAAAAACAAGATAAGATTTTCTTGCGTTCGGATCAAAATAAAGAAAGGTGATAAAAGGTTTTTCTGAAAATCGTTTGTCTATTTCTTCAAAGGCTTCTGGATTTTTTGAGATTGCTAAGGCAACAGCCGTTGAGAGAATTTTTTGCGTACTAGCTGTTGCATAGGATCGATGATTATTTCTAGAAAGAATCTCTTTTCCTTCAAGCGTTTGAATGTCCATCCCAACATCACAATAGGGATCAACAGAATCAATCAGTTCTTGAATCCTTGATTCCAGGGAACAGGACCCTAAAACCTTTAGGCAAATGACACAAAGAAAAATAAAAAAAGACAATCGCATCAGACAGTTATACGATACTTAAAGGTTTGTGCCAAGTCCCATTGAGGATAGCATGTCAGAAAGATAAATCGTCAGCCCTATTCCAAAACGATTATCAATAATTGTTTGCTTTTCTGTTTGTCCTGTCGTTCCTTTAATGTTGACTTTTGGATAGTAATCCAAGGTCCAATCCCCGCGAACACCAAGAACATTATTGACCGTCACCTCAAGACCTGCACCCGTTCTGATACCTGTTAACATTTTCTTATAATTTCTTTCCGCAGCAAATGTAGCTGTTCCAGGAGGAACTGTATTTTTATTGGATCGATGGAATTTACCAGAAACAAACCCTAACTTTCCATATCCCATTACGCCGCTGTTAAAGATGTACCCAACACGCGCTACAGTACCCCAGCGCCATTTGAGCGTATCGATGTAAGACTCTGTTTGTCCTGCTGCAAAATTAACGGTTTCTTTTGTAACTGATTCAGAAAGAGACACATCAACTTCCCCTGCATAATAGAATCGACCGTGCGCTTTGCCATATCCGGCATAGAACCCCCATACAGGATCAGCATTACTGCTTCCTCCGTAATAATTACTTGCTGGGGTTATTGATGTGTTTTTAAAGTCCCGTTTCGTATACATATTGTTGATGGCAAAAAGAACACCGCCATAAACACCCCGTACCACACTTTCATCATAAATAGAGGATGTTGCAGGACCAGCCATAGGGTTAAAGTGATGGGTCATTCCAATCGAAAGCTGATTCAGAACAAATCGGTGCTTGATATCATTAGAAACACCCGCTGTGTTTGTCGTATTGTATTTAAACGGTTGATAGTTCACTTGGCTTAACTCAAACCGCATAGAGGTATAATCATTATAGGCTGTATCAAGTCCTACACCATATAAGAATCCGGTTCGATTGCGTCTTGAATATGTGCCGGGGAAAATACCCTCCCCAGTAGAATCTTTGCTCCCCTTAAACCAAAAGTCCGTACTTTGTGCCCCAAGTCGGGCATATAAAAGGGCTGTTGGAGAAATATATTTTCCAATACGGAAGCTTCCTCCCCAGTTCATACCGAGCTTACAATCACTTTCATAAGAGCTTGTAGTTTTGTAGGTTCGCGTTTGCTTATCCCAATAATAGCCGACAGAAAGTTCCCCACCAAAATAGAATTGATCCATAAGATGCAGACCATAGCCAACATACCCTTGACCTCCAAGGCCTGTAACCCCAGAGAACAATTTTCGTGTTGCCCCTCCTGTTGTATTTGACCCTTCTTGTTTATCTTCAGACCCAAAGAAAGTTAAATTCCATCCAGCATAAGGTCCTTGAGCAATGCTTGCTTGTGGGGAAACTCCGCCTCGATACAGCATAGGAATTGTCTCAAGATCATTTTTATTATCCTCTTCATTTGCTTGTTGCTCTGTTGAAGCACTGACAAGCCACTCTGGAACCTTATGTTCATTTTGGTTCATATGAATAATAAAGCGATGCGCCTGCATGTTGCCCCCAGAAACTGTTTTCTTTCCAATAACATGGGTTCCTTTTTTAACGTTCAAAATAAGATTGGTTCCATCAACCGATGACTGATCAACTTTATAACTGTCAATAAGCCCCCCATTTCGATCAAGAGCATTAACATTGGTCCAATTCACTTTGGGCAAATGCACGATCACCTGGCTTGTATACTCATTTTCCGTTACATCTAAATTGAGCGGCTCTTTTGTAACAAATTTTATGACTGTATCGTCATTTTGAGTCAAAATATCCATACTTTGAATAAGACCTGTGTCTGCAGCCTGGGGAACAACTCCTGCACCAAAATCAGCTGGGGATGCTTGCCACCCTGCAATAGGAGCGGGGCCGCCCTGGGGATCAAATAAGGTATTCCCACTAACATTCGACATCGTGTCAGGAACAAGATCAATAATATATTTTGGAGTAGAAGAGTTCGCATCTTGAATAGACGCGCTCCCAACTTTTGTCCCTGGCATGGTTTTGACCTTAAGCGCCATTATTGATCCTTCGTCTATAACGTCATAGCCTTTAAAAAGTCCTGAGGCATATTCCATGGTGGTCTGCGCTTCCCATCGCATCCGCTCATCCGGCTTAATTATAACCTCTGTCCCTTTTTCGTTAACAGAAAAATTAAAATTAGCCGCCCGATTTAAATGAATAGCAAGCCGCGTTGCCTCACCCTTTTGTCCTACTTGCACCTTATCAATCATCAGAGGCACACCCCGTGATTCCACGGCAGGAGGAGCATCCCCAGCCACAAGGGAAATTTCATAGTGATAGGCACTGCCCTTAGGAACAACTTGTGCATCTTGAATTTTAAGTCCTGGTTTTGTCCGAATCACTAATTCTGCAGAACCACTTGAATAGTCTTCAATATAATATTCTTTAACACTACCTTGGCCTGGACCCTGCTTATCTGTTGCCCAATCACTCAGATTAAACCCTTCAACAATAAAAACTTCATCTGACTCTGACGTCGTTTTTAAAGGGAGCGGGCGGTCCATGACAAGTTTTATCGTAGCTCCATTGTCTTGAGGGTCGATTGCCATACGGCTAATGGACGCGCTAACGATGGAAGGAAGCACCCATAAACAGCCTAGAAGAATGAAGAATTTTTTAAGCAAAGCAGTCCTGTTATTTTTTATTTTTCTTTTAATCTATACCACTTCCCAACTTTTTTCTAGAAAAAACTTCTAGTGTGTCACCTATGTAAATTTTTCTAAACTAACAGGTGAGGTAATATCGCCCACTTATAAAGCAACTTAAATGCATACAAAGGTAGTGGCTAATAGCGGAATTTAAAATTCTAACAGCCCAAGTTGCTAATTTTTAGTTGAACGATTATACTGACAATTATATAAAAGATTTATAGAATTAACATCTTTTGTATAATTAAAAGAAATAAATTTATGAAACATATAGAATTATTAAAAACCATTGGAACTTTGGGCATCCGCATATTAAAACCCCAAGATTATGATCTTGTCGCGGAAAAGCTTGATATTACCAAGAATTACTTATCTATTTTGCTTAAGAAATTGACTCATGCTGGTCTTTTGCGAAAGCTTTTTAGAGGAAATTTTTGTTTGTCTAACAACATTTTAGCAGGCTCTCCTCTTCATGAATTTGAAATAGGGCAAACCCTTAGAAGCTCCTCTGCCATTTGTTGTTGGAGCGCTATGGTCCACCATGGACTAACAGACCAAATTCTCCGAACTGTTTATGTGATGAGCCCTTACGATCAAATGACACCAGCTGCATCCCAATATGTTTACAATATTGAAAATACACGCTATATACTTATTCGAGTTAAGCCTTACCTATATTTCGGGATTGAAGATACGTTCATAGGTGAAAGCCCTCTCAAAGTTACCTCTATAGAACGCACCTTGATCGATGGACTGGTCAGACCTCAATACTGTGGAGGATTCCTAGAAGTTATAGAGGCCTTTAAGCGTGCAGAAAATAGAATAAACCCTGATCAACTTGTGGAATATGCCAAGATGTATGGGGTTGCAACACAAAAAAGACTGGGCTGGGTCTTTGAAACACTAGATGTTTTCCCACAGGCGTGTGCATTTTTAAAAAAGGTTGCATGCAAGAATACCTATACCCTTGATGTCAGTCGACCTAATCAGGGATTGCCTTTAAAAGAATGGCACTTAAAAAAGAATTTTTGACATGACAAATGTTAGACAATACATAGAAAGTTATAGGATAAAAAATCCCGTAGATTGGTATCTTCTTGAACAAGATTATGCATTATCGTGGATGCTCTATGGCATCACTCAAGTGCCTTTACTTGCAAATCATTTGGTCTTTAAGGGGGGTACTTGCCTTAAAAAGTGCTATTTTGGAGATTATAGATTTTCCCAAGACTTAGACTTTTCTGTACGGGGATTTTGTCCTGTCGGAGATAGGTTAGAATCTTTAATTATAAGTGCTTGTTCTATTGCAACCCAAAATTTGCAGTCTAAGAAAAGCAACATTACCTTCACTAGCAAGAGGTATGCAGAAAAACAAGCACATCCAGAAAATCAAGAAGCTTTTTCAATCTTTGTTCGTTACCCTTGGCAGCAAGAGGCCATGACACGAATTATGATTGAAATTACCCACGCTGAAACTGTTTACTTGCCTGTTCAGGAAAGGCCCATAATTCATGGATACAATGACGACATCAACGCAACCATATCAACATACGCCTTAGAAGAAATTATTGCAGAAAAAATTGCCGCTCTTTTAAGCTTTAGCCAAAAACTACATGAACGGGGTTGGGGTAGGTCACGTGCCAGAGATTATTATGATCTATGGCGCATCTTTAGCTGTTATAAAAATCAACTTGATAGAAACATTATACCTGAAATTGCGTCAAAAAAGTGTACACGTAAGAATCTTGTTTTTAAAAATACAGAAGATTTATTTAACGACACTTTGATGCAAGATTTAGACGTTGCCTGGGAGCAGTGGGTAAAGCCTCTTGTTGTTGATTTGCCAGCAAAAGAAACTGTTCTTAAGGAGTTAAGGCAAATGCTCAACTCCTTTCTCTAAATACCCAATAAAAATAATGCCTTGATTTTGTTCATAGAAAGTGATTGGCTTGTTAGTGTTCTTCATAATGGAAGGAAAGTATTATGCGATCTGCCTTTTCCCCAATTCTTTTTGTCTTGATCTGTAGTCATTTTTTGACTGGGTACGCTGCAAAAGAAGCCGACGCTAGCTCTCCCCCTACAAAGTACCGTTCTAGGTTTTCTACTGTCTCCCCTGTTGAGATGGATGATACTTCTTTAGGGGGAAAAATAGAAAATATACGTAAAATTTTAGGCATTTGGGTTGTAGAAAATGAGATTCCTGTAGGAAAACTCCTCTTATTAGATGACAAACCTAGATTTAGTTTTATTCAGGAAAACCTACGTGAACCCATGCTGTCAGAGTTGCTTGTAACCTTAGAGTTTCCAATCCCATCGGAAGATGTAATTGATGCTTTTCAACAATGGGTCTTACTGCCAGTCGTTCCAATTTTTACATCCCTGATAGATGATTGTCTCAGTCCTATCAATAAAGATACGCCAGAAGCTGAAATTTCAGAACTACTTAGGTTTTTCGCATACCGCTAATTTCTGTCCATTTTTCTAGGCAATAAAGTTGAAACCAAGCGGTATAATACTGGGGATTTAAGGAAATATCCTCTAAAAGATTTGGTAAAGATATCCATTTTAAATCTTCCACCTCTTTGGGGTTGGGTTCAAAATCTCCCTCATACACCCCCCGATAAACATGGACAAATTCATGTTCTATCAAGCCATTATCAAAAGGAACTTTATAGGAAAAGGTGAAAGATTCATCTA
>VGCX01000006.1 GCA_016869935.1 Alphaproteobacteria bacterium | reverse complement strand
CGGTGGCCTTTGGGATAAAAAAAGGCAAACTAAATTGATCAATTTACTATTTGGTCATGATTCTATTATGCATTTGGTCACATATCTAATTGCTATTTGGTCATAGTTCTATTATGCATTTGGTCACATATCTAATTGCTATTTGGTCATGATTCTGTTATATATTTAGTCATGTATCGAATAAACAAATGGTCAGATTATGAGTACTTTCTATAAAAGATGGCAGACAGAGCTATTAATTAATGCCTTAAAATATCGACGTATTGTTATTTTATCTGGGGCGCGTCAATGCGGAAAGACAACCTTGAGCCGCTCCCTTATATCTGATCAAACCACATACCGCACTTTAGATGATGAAAGGTTTTTGTTGGCAGCACAAAATGATTCTCATAGCTTTCTCGACCATGATAAGTCTTTGATGATTATTGATGAAATTCAACGCGCACCCGGTCTCTTGCAGACTCTCAAGATGGTGGTTGATGGCAATCCACGCCCTGGGCAATTTCTCCTCACAGGATCTTCCAATATAAAAACACTTCCAACGGTCACAGAATCACTTGCGGGCCGCGTTAGAAATTTAAGACTAAGAGGATTGGCTCAGGGAGAAATCGAAGGAACACCTCCAAATTTTTTATCTGCTATTTTTGAAAAAAAAATCCAGGGCAAGCAGTTTCCTTGCGATCAAAAGGATGTCATCAAAAGGGCATTCAGGGGAGGGTATCCTGAAGCCCTATCCCTAGACCCAAAAGAAAGAAAAACTTGGTACAAAGATTATGTTTTTACACTTTTAGACCGTGACCTTAAAGAAGTTACCAATATTCGCAGGCAAGATTCTATGCGCTCTTTGATTAGTATTCTAGCTGCGTGGTCTGGTAAGTTTATGGATATCACTCATATTGGATCGCACCTTTCTCTTTCAAGGGCGACAATAGAAAGTTATACCAACGCCCTTGAAATACTGTTTTTGGTGGAATATGTCAAACCATGGATTAAAACAGATTATGATCGCGTTGGGAAAAGCCCAAAGCTTTATATGACAGACTGTGGTCTTATGGCTTCTCTTTTGGGATGGAAACAAGAATCTATTCATTTAAATTCCGATCCCCTTGGAAAACTTATTGAAACATTTGTCTTCACTGAGCTCGCAACTCATATTGATTCTTCAGAGGGAGAGTATGAGCTCTTTCAGTACCGAGACAAACAAAAGCGAGAAATCGATTTTCTCATAGAACGAGACGATGGATCTATAGTCGGAATAGAGGTCAAAGCAGGATCTTCTATCGGCCTTAATCTTTTTTGGTCTTTAAGATGGTTTCAAGAAAATCTAGCAAAAGGCAGACCTTTTACAGGAATTATTCTTTATACAGGAGAAGAAGTTTTATCCTTTGGGAACAACATGTTTGCTGTCCCTATAAGCGCCCTGTGGCACAAGCTATAAAATATTTTCTCAACCCTTTCAAACAGAGTAAAAAAACTAAACCATCGCCATCCCACCATTCACATGAATGGTTTGACCAGTGATATAGGCCGCCTCCTCACTGGCTAAAAAGGCACAAGCTGCGGCAATTTCCTTAGCATCGCCCATTCGTCCCATGGGAATGCCTTTTAGAAGCGCTTCTTTCTGTCCCTCAGGCAAAACGTCTGTCATAGGAGAGGCAATAAAGCCAGGGGCCACACAGTTAACAGTGACACTCCGTCCCGCGATTTCAGCCGCCAGTGATTTGGAAAATCCGATCAACCCTGCTTTTGCCGCGCAGTAATTTCCCTGTCCTGGATTTCCCGTCACCCCAACAATCGAGGTAATGTTAATAATCCGGCCGTAGCGGTTTTTCATCATGGACCGAATAGCCGCACGACAGAGGCGAAAGGCTGATTCTAAATTGACCTTTAATACATCTTGCCAGTCCTCATCTTTCATCCGCATCAAAAGACCATCGCGCGTAATCCCAGCGTTATTGACTAAAATATCAAGGCCACCCATTTTTTCGGTAGCAGCTGGAACCAGAGCTTCCACATCATCCATTGAGGATAAATCACTTTGAAGGCAAAAAGCGTTGTTTCCCAAAGAGCGGACTAACTCTTCCAATTTATCAAGCCGTCGACCAGACAAGGTCACAATGGCCCCCTGGGCATGAAGGCTTCGAGCAATTTGTTCGCCAATCCCACCGGTTGCTCCGGTCACTAGGGCTTTTTTGCCGCTCAATGAAAACATGGTTTTAAACTCCTTACTTCGTTTTTAAAAATTCTTCAACATCATGAGGTGTATGAATAGACGTTGCAATAATATTTTCAGCACCCCGCTTAAAAAGTCCTGATAAAACTTTTCCCACCCCAATTTCATACACGTGTGTTATCCCTTCTTGAACCATCGTTGTCATGGTTTCCCGCCACCGAACCTGACCGGTTACTTGCTGAACCAGAAGATCCTTAAAAACCTCGCCCTGTTTTTCGATCTCTGCGGTGACGTTGGGAATAATTGGAATCAAAGGATCTTTAAAGGCAACAGGCGCCAATGCTTCCTTCATTGCATCCGCTGCAGGGGCCATCAAAGGACAATGGAAGGGAGCGCTTACAGGCAAAATCACACATTTTCGAATTCCATAATTTTGGGCAATTTCTGGGACCTTTTCAATGGCAACTTTTTCGCCACTCAAAACGACTTGCCCAGGGGAATTATCGTTGGCCATCACGCATAAGCCATAGCTCGATGCGTCTTTAATAATTTTACCCAACGTTTCAAGGTCCGCGCCAATGACGGCGACCATCGCCCCTTTTCCTTGGGGTACGGCACTTTGCATCGCATTCCCGCGGATACGAAGCAACTTAGTTGCTTCTTCTAATGTAATCGCCTTCGTTGCAGCAAGGGCTGAATATTCCCCCAAGGAATGTCCTGCCGCAAGACTGAAATAGGTTGGATCGATTCCCCCTTCTTTTTCTAAGACACGCATCACCGCAAGGCTAACAGCCATCAAAGCCGGTTGAGTATTTGCTGTTAAGGTCAGGTCCTCTATAGGCCCTTCAAACATAAGGCATGAAAGCTTTTGTCCCAAAACATCATCAACAGTTTGGAAAACTTCCTTAGCAATTGGAAAGGTTTCATAAAGTTCTTTGCCCATTCCAATGGCCTGAGACCCTTGTCCTGGAAATACGATAGCACGTGTCATTAAATGTTCCTTTATTCATACATTCGGATTTATACATTGGCATATTTTAAGAATTATAGGCAATAAAAAAGGCATCCGTTGGAAGGATGCCTTTAGATAATACGTCAACCTAATTAACCGATACGAAAGAAACCCTTGTTTCTTAAGATATTAAGACAAATAAGCTTCACTTCTGTGGCACGTCCACGGATACCAGGTGTACACCCTCCGCCCGTTGCAACATTTTCACTCAGCTTATGAAAAAGAAGTCCAACTAAATTGTCAGCAACTTCAGTACCAGCACTATCCGCAAATCTATGGCGACCCGCATGCTCCCACCCATCAACAAACTCTGCTAAGGCATAAGCCTCTTGAACTTCTGTTGCTGCACGAAGAGGCACCCCTCCAGATTCATTGTCGCTCCCGTTAATATTAGAACCAGTCAAAATTGCGTTGGCTTCAGCATTCGCTGTTAACCCTGCAAGGGTTGCTAAAGAGACTAATTCTAAACCTTGCTCTGTTATAACGCGTGTAGCTAAGTCCTTAATTCCTTGAACAACTGACCCAGAAAAACGAGCATTAAATGCGTGAACATCTGTATCTTGAGGTGTTTCTCGGTGAATACGAACGGCTTCTTCTAAACTTTTAAGGTCCTCTCCAGTCATTGTCATTCTTGAAGTGACCATTCTACGACCAGCACCATGCCCAACTGCTTCTTCTGTTGACACTGCAGGCATAGACATATAAGGCTCAATCTTTTGAAGGAATGATTGCTGAACCTCTGGAGTTTGGTGGGCAAGAATTTCAAGAACGTCAGAAACTCTAATATCCATAGAGGCTAAACAGGCTTCATCTATTCCAGGAAGGCTCTTTAGCGCTTTCAGAACTTCTTCCATTCCTTCCGTAGTAGACCAAGTTCTAGTAATAGCGTCTCTTAGGGTTACTGAACCAAGAGATGGAGCAGCGGAAACAAGCCCAGTTGTATCCTCTCCTTCTTTCACGTGCCCCTCTGCTACAGGAGGTAACGCCATAGAAAAATAATGTTGATAGGCATTTAGAGCATTTGCATGACTGATATGTCCTGTTGGTGAAAATAACGTAGAGATATCTAATTCACGAAATCCCTGCAATCCAGCAAGCAAAAGCTCATCCCCCTCTGGTTTAGACCAGGTTTCCTGAAACCACGACTCAATAGCTTTTGTGCGAGCACTTTCGTTATAATCGGAAATACGTTCTAAAAATGCCCTCACATCTATTGTGGGCACTAAAGTTTCCGTACGAGCTGGATCAGGAGCACGGACACCACCCTCCAACAATTCAGGTGCTGCCGCAGCACTTGCAGCTGCTGGGATAAAAGGCGCTGCTGAAGCAGAAGCAGAGACAGGAGCACCGACACCCTCTGTTCCGATAGCACGTAATTCGCTTAAAAGTGCTGATAGTCGAGATGGATCAATCATCACCTGAACCAAATCACACCAAGATTGAACAGACTCTCGAGGATCCAAATCCTCTACACCATATCCAGCTAATATAGCTTGTGTTGCTTGAAGGTTAGAAACTCTTTTTGCTCCAAGCACTGTGTTTAGACTTAAGTCTTCTATCGCCCATCCATTAAAAGACAACAATGATCCAAATAAAAGCGCAGATATAAAACTTTTTTTCATTCCAAAAACCCTTTCTCTATAAGAGATAATATTTACAATTATTAATTTAATAACGTTTTTATTATTTTCAATCTATAGTTTTATTAGAATTCTATCCCTTGTCCCTTCCATAAAACACTATGCGCTTCAGGCGTATATTTTTCATGGTCATGCAGCACAAGGCCTTTATGGAGGACAGACGGCGATGCAACGTCTTTTCGAACGGTCAAAATAATACGTTTTGAATGCAAAGAATCTGCCTTAGGCCACAAAGGAAAAAGTTCTAACTCTCCCACATTTGACACCAGCAACACTTTTAATAGTTCTTGAAGGCCAGTGGATGGAAAAATAAAATGCACATATCCCCTGGGCTTTGCCATTTTTAGGCAGAAGTTTACCCAGGTCTCTAAAAAAGAGACATTGCTATAATGACGACTTTGAGTTCTAGAGTGGTTTTCTGACGGCGTAGATTCTTTAAAATAGGGGGGATTTGAAAATACCCGATCAAAAGATTGGGGGACTAAATTGATTAAAGACTTTTGAATATCTTGAACGATAAAATCAGTCCGTTCCTTCAGTTGGTTATTTTTAGCATTTTCTTCCGCAACTTTTATCAGATTTTCATCACAATCAATACCTGTGACAAAAACATTTTTCAAACGATAGACAGCACAAAGAGACGCAACCCCAGCGCCACATCCAACGTCTAAAATAGATCCCTTGATCGTCTCTGGAAGACTTGATGCCAAAAACACTGCATCACTCCCCGAGCGAAAACCATTTTCTGGCTGCTGGATCATTAGCTTTCCGCCCAAAAAAGCATCATTTGTATAGGGAATCGGCATTTTACGGTTCTCTTTGTGTGTTGTTCGGTATATAAGAAAGCGACATCTATATTAAAAAGTAAAGTGCTTTTAACACAGCTATGAACGACTTATATAAAACCTTAACGCCTGATTTGAAAAAACTGGACGATGTGATTTTGTCTTTCTTAAGGGAACCCAATGTTCCTTTTATTGAAGACATCAGTCATCATTTGATTTTAGCAGGGGGCAAACGCATCCGCCCCCTGCTGCTGTTTCTTACAGCTCGGCTTTATCAAGAAACCCTATCAGAGCGCGTTTTGCGTCTTGGTGCCTGCCTTGAATTTATTCATACGGCAACCCTTCTTCATGATGATGTAGTGGATCAAAGCTTAGAGCGACGCGGGAAAACTACTGCCCATGCCCTGTGGGGCAATCAAGCAAGCATATTGGTTGGGGATTTTCTTTTTAGTCGGGCTTTTGAATTAATGGTTCATGATGGATCTTTAGATGTTTTTAGCGTCTTAAGTCAAGCCGCCAGTCAAATTTCTAAGGGTGAACTTCTGCAGCTGGCAACTATTCGAACCCTTCAATTAAGCGAAGAAAAATATTTAAGCATTATTGGGGCCAAAACGGCCTCCCTTTTTTCCGCCGCAGCAGAACTTGGAGCGATTGCAAACGATGCACCATCAAAAGACCGAAATTCTTTAAAGTCTTTTGGGTATACCCTTGGTCTTCTTTTTCAAATTAAAGATGATCTTTTAGATTTTTATGCGGATCAGAAAACGACAGGGAAAACCCCCGGGAATGACCTGAAAGAAGGGAAAATGACATTGCCTCTTATTTTAGCGTACAAAAATGGCACCCCTACCCAACAGGCTTTGATTGAAATGACGCTTAAAGACGAAGCGTTGTTTGACAAAAATTTCCCAAAAATTCAAGAAATTTTACAAGAAGTTAAGGTCAAGGAACTCCTACGTTCTTTTATAAAGCCTTTACATCAGCAAGCTCTTTCAATTTTAGCGCTTGCTTCATCAACAAACACTCAATTTCTAAAAGAAATGTGCGCCTTTCAAATTGCGCATCTTGAAAATTCCTCTTATGATGTTTTGTAATGATTGTTAAAAAGGACAGACCATGACACCATTCATGACACCAGCCGTTCAAAAAATTCTTAGCTTTTATGAAGGCGAATCTCCAGCAATTCGTCGGAATCTTGTACACCTTTTGATGCAGGGGCGCCTTGCTGGCACAGGAAAGTTAGTGATCCTTCCGGTCGATCAAGGATTTGAACACGGACCAAACCGTAGCTTTGCTTGTAATCCAGAGGCGTTTGATCCACTCTATCATTTTAAACTCGCCATCGATGCGGGGCTTTCAGCTTATGCAGCCCCCCTTGGTATGTTAGAAGCCGGTGCCCATCGATTTGCAGGGCAAATTCCTTTGATTCTTAAAATGAATAGTGCGAATGCTTTGATGGATGGGGAAATTTATGATCAGGCCATGACAGGGTCTATCGAAGATGCGATTCATTTGGGATGTTCTGGTGTTGGCTTTACCATTTATCCAGGATCTGATCACACCTACGATATGATGGAAGCAATTCAGGAACAAGCACGCGAAGCCAAAGCTCACGGTCTTTTTGTCGTGATATGGTCGTACCCAAGGGGCAATATGTCTAAAGACGGTGAAACCGCCATTGATGTTGTTAGCTACGGCGCCCATATGGCCACCCTTTTAGGGGCCCATATCATTAAGGTCAAACTTCCAACAGCCCACATAGAAAAGCCCTTGGACAAAAAAGAATTAGAAACCCATGGATTCAAATTTGGAACCCTGAAAGACCGTGTAAACCATGTCATGCTTTCAAGCTTTAAAGGTCAGAGGATTGTTGTATTTTCTGGTGGCAATACAAAAACCGATGCTGATGTTTTAGACGATGCGAGAGCCATCCGAGATGGTGGGGGACATGGGTCGATTATTGGACGCAACGCCTTCCAGCGCCCTTACTCTGATGCCATCAAGCTTTTGGATGATCTAGTGAAGGTGTATCAAGAAAAATAAAATGCGATTATACTATTTATTAATGGCTGTTTTTTTAGCCATATCAATCGAGGGAAATGCTATGACACGATCAACACCTATTAAGAATCTTGATCCTATTTTTCTAGAAAGATGGTCCCCGCGGGCTTTCAAAAAAGACCCTATTCCTAAAGAGGATTTAGAGGCAATTTTTGAAGCTGCACGCTGGGCCCCTTCTTGTTACAACGAACAACCCTGGCTATTTGCTTATACACAAACACAAGAAGGACTAAAAAAATTTCAAAGCGCCCTTGTTGAATTTAATCAAACATGGGCGTCAAATGCCCCCGTTTTGATTATTATTTTTTCTAAAAAAACCTTTGACCGAAACGGAAAAGAAAACCAATGGGCACCGTTTGATACAGGGGCTGCATGGATGTCACTAGCTATGCAGGCGCATAAACTCGGGTACATCACCCACGGCATGGGCGGATTTGATCCTAAAAAAGCTTTTGAGGTCGCAGAAATTGATCCAACAAAATATGACGTGCTCGCTGTAATTGCTCTTGGACGCCAAGGGGATAAAAATTGTCTACCAGAGGATATGCAAAAAGGTGAAAGCCCATCAGACCGGAAGCCTTTATCTAGTATCATGGTAGAAAAATAATACTATTCGTCCTTTTTATGTAACGTCTTTTTTTTAAAAACAGTGTTTTAAATTCTAATTTTTCCTCGTATTTTAGGTTGTCATGGTTGAAAAATACGAGGATAATGTTGGAAAGGAGACTCTTATGATTGAGCGAAAACACTATCTATCAGAGCTACAGAAAACTTTTGAAATACATCCTATTTGTGCTGTTCTTGGACCACGACAATGCGGAAAAACAACGTTGGCTAAAACATATGCAAAAACCCTACAAACAGTTCATTTCTTTGATCTGGAAAACCCTCAGGACTTAGCGCTCCTTGAGTCTCCCTCTATTACGCTTCCAGCGCTTAATGGGCTTATTGTGATTGACGAAATTCAGTTCAGACCTGATCTTTTTCCTTATCTACGTTTTTTGGTCGATAATTCGGATAAAAAATTTCTTATTTTAGGGAGTGCCTCTCAAGATTTGATTAGACAATCGTCTGAAACGCTTGCGGGGCGTGTTGGGTACGTTGAACTGCCTCCTTTTCAATTATGGGAAATCAATAATATGCCAATCAATTGGATGCGCGGAGGTTTTCCCAAGTCGTTTTTAGCAGACTCTGATGACAAAAGTGAACGGTGGCGAATCGATTATATTAGGACATTTCTAGAAAGAGATATGGCAAGAATGGGTATTGATATTAGCGTTACCAATATGAGACGTTTATGGAACATGTTAGCCCATTACCATGGCCAACTTTCTAATGTTTCTGAACTTGCACGATCTATGGATATGAGCCATAAAGCCGTAAAACGCTATATTGATATTTTGGAAGGATGTTTTATGATACGTCAACTCAGACCATGGTTTGAGAACATATCAAAACGACAAACAAAAAGTCCAAAAATCTATATTCGCGATAGTGGCATCTTCCACTCTCTTCTTGGGATTGCTTCGAAAAATATCCATCTGCACCCCAAATGCGGGGCTTCCTGGGAAGGATATGCGCTCGAGACAATCATTCATCATATGGATAATAAACGTACAGAATATTATTTTTGGAGAACCGAAAAAGGAGCAGAACTTGATCTTCTGGTCCTTCAAAATGGCCAGCGTTTAGGCTATGAATTCAAGTACTCTGAGCACCCCAAGATGACAAAATCCATGCACTCTGCTATGGAAGATCTAAAGCTCGATCGACTGACAATCATAACGCCAGGGACAAGGTCTTATCCTCTTGGAGAAAAGGTCTTTGTGGAGAGCCTTGAAAATACTATTCGCGCTCAGGAAAAAATGTATTAACCAGGGACCTTCATCTATCTTCTATTGATTTTTTGTTTAAAAGACCCTAGTTTAGGCCAAGCTACCCCAAAATGGAGTTATTTTGCGCCTTATTAAATCTGCATTTTCTGTTGCAACGTTAACAGTTTTAAGCCGAGTAGCTGGGTTTTTACGAGAAATGCTCCAAGCCCACTATTTTGGGGCAGGTGCTATGAACGACGCCCTTAAACTTGCGATTCGAATTCCCAGCGTCTTTCGACGTATTTTTGCAGAAGGAGCTTTCAATGCCTCTTTTATTCCTATTTTTTCCTCTATTTTAACCAGTCGAGGCAAAAAAGATGCTCTTGAATTCGCCCAAAATATTTTTTCCATTTTGGCCATAACCCTTGCCATTTTAATTTTATTAGTTGAGCTGTTTTTACCCCAATTTATAAGTCTTTTGTACCCGGGGCTTTCAAAAACACCTGAACGCTTGATGTACACGATTGAATTTACCCGTATCATGTTTCCTTTTTTGCTGTTTATTTCCCTAACAGCTTTTTTTAGTGGTATTTTAAATTCTTTCGAACGCTTTGTGGCAGCGGCGTCTTCTCCGGTTGCCGGGAATCTTGCAATCATTGGCGCCCTTCTTTACCTAACCCCTTATCTTGATAACACAGGTCAAGTGTTTTCTTGGGGGATTTTCCTATGTGGTCTTGTTCAATTTCTTTGGGTTTTTGCCCCATGTTCTTTGCGTGTTGCGCTTGTCCTTCCCAAAACTCTTTCTTTGACAAAAGACGTAAAAATATTTTTCCAAAAAATGATTCCAGCCGCTCTTGGATCTGGGATTGTACAAATTAATCTTTTTCTGGATATGATGATTGGGTCTTTTTTACCAACGGGCAGTATCTCTTATATGGGATATGCTGATCGCCTCAACCAGCTCCCCCTAAGCACTATCGGGATTGCTATTAGTACAGTGCTTTTGCCTTTACTATCCAAGCAAATTAAAAAAGGACAAGAGAGCGCTGCACAGCACAGCCAAGATCTCGCTGTTGAGTTTTCTCTTGCGCTTACTATGCCAGCCTTTATCGGTCTTATTTTGCTGGCTCCTCTTTTGGTAGAAACGATCTTCCAACACGGGGAATTTAAACCCCAAGATGTGCTTCCAACAGCCCATACGCTGATTGCTTTTGCATCAGGGTTACCGGCTTATGTTTTATTAAAGGTGGCTAGTACAAGTTTTTTTGCGCGAGGAGACACTAAAAACCCCATGATTGTTGCCGCGATTTGTTTAACCCTGAATGTTGTTTTGAACCTCATTCTTATGAAACCCTATGCCCATGTGGGAATCGCCCTTGCAACGTCTTTTTCAGCTTGGGTTAATTTATTCATTTTAATCATGATTCTTCGAAAGAAAGGTTTTTTTGTTATGACACCCATGCTCAGAGAATCCCTCTATCGCATTGGCCTTGTGTCTTTCTTATTCTTTATTGCCCTTTATATTGGAAAAGATCCGATTTTATCTTTCCTAGAGGCCATAAGTAGCAACCGTTTTTGGGTTCTTGGAGGGATGGTAACGTTTTCTTTAGCCGCCTACCTTATCATGGCCTATCCCCTAAAAGTCATGCATTGGAAGGATCTGAGGCGAAGGCTACAGGCCGACGTTTAAAGCTTCCCATGGCACTGTTTATACTTCTTTCCTGACTCGCAGGGACAGTCTGCATTTCTAGATACACGCCCCCACGTTTCTGGATTTCCTGGATCCAGTGTTTCTGAGGCTTTTCTACTTTTAGTTTTGGGGCTTATATCTTCTGATGCAAAAGCAGGATCAACACGCCCTTCCTGTGTTTTGCCGTTAGTTTCCGGCAATAAATCTTCATTTGTCTGAGGATTAAAGTTGAAGTGAGACACAATCGTCATAATTTCCTCTCTAAAGGACCAAAGCATCCGCTCAAATAATTCAAACGCTTCTTTTTTGTATTCATTGAGAGGGTCTCGTTGAGCATAAGAACGCAAGTTTATTCCCTGACGCAAATGATCAAGGGATAGCAAGTGATCCTTCCAAACTTGATCCAAAACACGCAGAAGAATGGACTGGTATAGACCTTTCAGAACTTCTTCAGGAAACCCTTTAAAGCGACTATCAAAATGATCTAAGATAGCTTTTTCTAGACGATCCTTGATTTCCTTATCCGCAATACCCTCTTCTTTTGCCCAATCCACAACATCGAGGGACAATCCAAAAATACGACGGACTTCTTCTTGAAGACCTATGACATTCCAGTCAGAAGGATAGGCTTTCTCAGGAATATGTCCCGCGATCAAATCGTCTATCACTTCATATCGAATTTCATCCACGAAATCCTTGACGTCTTCTGCTGTCATTAGATCACGACGCTGATCATAAATAACCCGACGCTGGTCATTCATCACGTCATCATATTTTAACAAATGCTTACGGATATCGTAGTTCCTTGCTTCCACCCGTCCTTGAGCTTTTTCAAGAGCCCGATTGATCCAGGGATGTGTAATAGCTTCTCCCTCTTTAAGGCCAAGCTTTTGGAGCATACTATCCAAACGTTCGGATCCAAAAATCCGCATCAAATCATCTTCCAAAGACAGGAAAAACTTAGACGCCCCAGGATCTCCCTGACGACCAGATCTTCCACGCAATTGGTTATCAATCCGCCGACTTTCGTGGCGTTCTGTCCCAATGACATAAAGACCACCCGCTGCAATTACTTTCTTTTCATCTTCTAGAATTTCTGCTGTAATTTTCTCGGTAAGTTCCTTCCGCTTTGATTCATTAGACACAGTCTGAAGCTCGGTCTTAAGACGCGCTTCTAAATTGCCCCCAAGCTTAATATCCGTTCCACGCCCTGCCATATTGGTTGCAATGGTTACACGCCCTGGACATCCGGCTTCTGCAATAATAAGGGCTTCATTTTCATGATGACGCGCATTCAAAACACTATGAGGGATTTTATGTTTTTTCAGCTCTTCAGAAAGTTTCTCTGATTTTTCAATGCTTGCCGTTCCAACAAGCGTTGGCTGATGGCGTGCTTGGCATTCTTTGATTAAGGCAATCACGGCTGCAAATTTTTCCCGTTCTGTACGATACACTTCATCATCGTGATCTGCACGCTTAACGGTTTTATGGGTTGGAAGATCCACAACGCCCAGCTTATAGATATCCATGAATTCGGTTGCTTCCGTCATGGCAGAACCAGACATCCCAGCCAACTTTGGATAAAGTCGGAAGTAGTTTTGGAAGGTAACCGATGCCAGTGTCTGGTTTTCCATTTGGATTTTGACTTTTTCTTTGGATTCCAAGGCTTGATGGAGCCCATCAGAAAAGCGCCGCCCTTCCATCATACGACCCGTAAATTCGTCAATAATAATGACCTTACCATCCATCACGATGTAATCTTTGTCGCGGGCGAACAGCGTATGGGCGCGAAGCGCCTGGTTGATATGATGCACAAGCGAAATGTTGTGTCCATCGTACATGGAATCGCCCTTCAAGGCTCCCTTGTCCTTGAGCAACTGTTCAACCCTTTCAACGCCCTGTTCAGTCAGTGTTACGTTGTTGTGCTTTTCCTCTTTTTCATAGTCGCTTGTCGTTAAGGCTGAAACGACCGCGTCCGCTACAACATAAAGCGCGGAAGAATCTTCTGCAGGGCCTGAAATAATCAAAGGCGTTCTTGCTTCATCAATTAAAATACTATCAACCTCGTCTACAATAGCGTAGGCGTAAGGACGTTGGACCATATCGGCTAAACGGAATTTCATATTATCCCGAAGATAATCAAACCCAAATTCGTTATTGGTCCCATACGTTACATCCGCCCCATAGGCTTGCTGACGTTCATGATCATCCAAGCGGTTGGTGATACACCCAACGGTTAATCCTAAGAATTTATAGATTGTTCCCATCCATTCAGAGTCACGCTCTGCCAAATAATCGTTGACGGTTACAACATGTACGCCTTTTCCAG
Source organism: Alphaproteobacteria bacterium (assembly GCA_016869935.1). Lineage (GTDB taxonomy): Bacteria > Pseudomonadota > Alphaproteobacteria > UBA7879 > VGCX01 > VGCX01. The sequence goes on along the minus strand of VGCX01000006.1, from coordinate 14,385 downwards.
TCAGCGCATTTAAATAGACTGGCAAAGTTGCAACCAGGGTTTTTCCTTCCCCCGTACGCATTTCTGTAATCATTCCTTGGTGAAGGAAAATCCCCCCCAATAACTGAACATCAAAATGCCGCATATTGAGGGTCCGACGAGACGCTTCACGCACAACAGCAAAAGCTTCTGGAAGAATATCATCAAGAGACGCCCCCTTTGCCAAACGATCCTTGAATTCGGGAGTTTTCCCTGCAAGCTCTTTATCGGTTAGGCTTTGAATAGCACTTTCTAAGGCATTAATCTCGTCTACTGTTTTTTGGTGTTTTTTAACAAGACGATCATTAGCTGTACCGAAAAGTTTCTGAACTAGTGTTGTAAACATTCTTTTTGAATCTCTTTAATTTTTTATAGTTTTACGATGATCTTAAGTTTTACCATAGTTTTATGGCAAAAAAAAGAAAATTCCCCCTTTAAAAATAAAGAAGAAAGGCTTATATTGTGAGGTGATGGGTTTTCCCATCTATGGCAATAAACGATTCACGAAATAAGCGTGGCGGACCCGGGGGCGGTACCCGGCGCCTCCACCAACCCTTTGAGGGGGCGAAACAGGATCGACGTGCGTGGTAAAGGTCAATTTTTTGCTCGGTGGTGTTCCGCCGTTATCGGACTAAAATGATAAATGCAACACGTAATAACAATCGCCGTGTAGTTAGCCGCCGCGTTGCTGCTAACCGCAACAATCGGAGATTGGTTGCTATCGCTGCTTAATAAAAAAAGCAAGCGCGGTTGGAGGGGCACCGGGCAACAGAAGCCCCTCACTAACATTGACAAAAGAGGTCTTTAACCTTGAACTATACACAATACGAAAAAATGGTTGATAAAGCCCTGTACGGGGTTATCTATGATATTTTATCCAAAACTTGCCGAGATGGATTAAAAGGAAATCAGCATTTTTATATTACATTCCTAACAGGACACCCTGATGTTCAGGTCCCTGCACACCTGAGGGAAGAATACCCAGAAGAAATTACCGTTGTTTTGCAGCATCAGTTTGAAAATTTGATGGTTTCTAAGACCCAAATTTCTGTTGATCTTTTTTTTGATGATACGCTTGAAACAATTAAAATTCCCTTTGAAGCACTCATAAGCTTTTTAGATCCTTCCGTGAATTGGGGACTTAATTTTGAGCCAGAGCTTTCAGACTTTTCCAAAGCCCCTACACTGGCCTCGCCTCAAAAAGATTCATCCGTACCAGAACTGAAAAAAGAAGAAACAGGAACAGTTATTTCTTTTGATCAGTTTCGCAAACGATAGTTGTTATTCCTTTGACGGTTGAAATTAATCCCTCCCCTTATGAATCAACTCAAAAATTGATGAAACGCTTATGGCGTTTTTATATTCGACCCTATAAAGGTAAAATTTTTCTCTCGCTCTTTTTTATGGCCCTTTCTGCCGCTGCAACGGCAGGACTTGCTAAATTGATGGAACCAATTATTGATGATGTTTTCAAATCCGAAAATGTAGAAGCCTTAAAAATTGTTTCTTTAAGTGTCTTTTTCCTATTCATCATAAAAGGGGTTTCTTCTTACGGCGAATCAATCACCATGAACTTTGTGGGTCAACGCATTATAGCGAATCTTCAAATTGATTTGTTTAACAGACTTTTAGAAAGTGACCTTGCTTTCTTTCATCATACACCCTCCGGTGTTTTGATTTCTAGGTGTACAAATGATGTAAACCTAATGCGGAACGTTGTTTCCAATACATTGACAAGTTTTGGTAAAGATCTTTTGACCATTATCTTTCTGGTTTCTGTTATGTTTTATCAGGACTGGTTTTTATCTTCGATTGCTTTTTTTGTTTTTCCTATCGCTATTTTGCCGATTGTAAAAATCGGCAAGCGCATGCGGAAAGTTTCAACGAATACCCAAAAAGAAAACAGTTTTTTTATCACCCTTTTAAATCAAACATTTCAAGGGGCCCGCCTTGTAAAATCTTATGCCATGGAAACCTATGAAAAAGGTCGTGCAAAAGAGGTCATCGAACAACTGTTAAAACTTATTGTCAAAGCGAATCGAATCAAATCCCTCTCGTCCCCTATCATGGAAACCCTTGGGGGAATGGCAATCGTTGTGGTTATTAGTTACGGTGGTCTTCAGGTCATTGAAGGACACAATACAGCAGGCGCTTTCTTTTCCTTTATTGCAGCCCTTTTGATGGCTTATGAACCCATGAAGCGTTTAGCAAACTTAAACGCAAACCTTCAAGAAGGCCTTGCTGCAACGGTGCGAGTTTTTAGTGTCCTCGATCAAAAACCATCAATCAAGACCCTTTCTCATGCACAGCCTTTGGCGGTCAAAAAAGGAGCTATTCGATTCGAAGATGTTTCTTTTTCCTATGCAAAAGATAAACCTGTTTTAGAAAAAATATCCCTTGAAATTCCTTCCGGTAAGACCGTTGCACTGGTTGGTCATAGCGGGTCTGGAAAATCAACGCTTCTGAATTTAATCCCGAGATTTTATGATACAGTTGAGGGCGCAATCACTATTGATAGTCAGAATCTCAAAGATGTAACACTTGCCTCTCTTCGGAAAAATATAGGCCTTGTCAGCCAAGAAATTACGCTCTTTGACGACACCATCCGCGCAAACATTTTGTATGGCAAAATGGAGGCAACAAATGACGAAATCATCAATGCAGCAAAAGCAGCAGCGGCCCATGATTTCATCAAAAAACTTCCAGAGGGGTATGACACAATGATCGGTGAATCAGGTATTCGCTTATCAGGGGGTCAGCGTCAACGCCTTGCCATTGCTCGAGCCATGCTCAAAAATGCCCCCATTTTACTTTTGGATGAAGCAACCTCTTCTCTCGATACGCAATCAGAAAAACAAGTGCAAAAAGCCCTTGCTAATCTTATGAAAGGTCGAACGTGCCTTATTATTGCGCATCGCTTATCTACTATCCAAGATGCGGATTGGATTTATGTTATGGATCAGGGAAAGATTGTTGAACAAGGAACGCATAAAGACCTTTTAACCCACAAGGGTCTTTATCAAAAACTTACCCATGGCCAGTTCCATGCTTAAACGATTTTTAAAAAGTGATACAGGTATTTTTATCTTAAGTATTTTAGCATCCCTTTACATTCGTTTTGTTTATTGGACAAGTTGTTGGACAAAAAAAAACTTCCATCTTCCAGAGCAACTCCTAAAAGAGGGCAAACCCTTCCTAACCTGCTTTTGGCATGGACGACTTTTGATGTTGCCTTATGGATGGGTGGGACGTACAACAAATCCAAAACATCCTTTCTTCATGCTCATTTCTGCGCATAATGACGGGCGTCTTATCAGCAAAACGGTTCATTGGTTTGGGATTGATACTATTAAAGGATCGACCAATCGCGGTGGAATGGAAGCGTTTCGAGAAATCGTAAAAAAAACGCGCCTTGGTCATGTAATAGGCATTACACCCGATGGCCCTCGTGGTCCTTTTGAAAGCATTAGTCCTGGAACAATTAAAGTTGCAGACCTTGGAAATATGCCAATTCTTCCTATTACTTTTTCAACCTCTCGGGCGAAAATATTTAAGAGTTGGGATAGGTTTTTTCTCCCTCTTCCTTTTAGCAAAGGGATCATTGCCTGGGGAGATCCTATTATTCTTAAAAAGGGATCTCTTGAAGAAAATCAAAATAAAGTACAAAATGCTTTAAGGAAGCTTACAAGAGACGCTGATATTTATACAAAAAATCTGAAATGATATTATTTTTTTACCGCTTCACCCTTTATCTGTTAACCCCTTTTTTAAAGCTTTGGATTTACTATCGCCTTTTACGAAAAAAAGAACACCCTACCCGCTTTCGAGAACGATTGGGAAAAAGTCGCCTTAAACGACCCGATGGCCTTTTATTTTGGTTTCATGGCGCGAGCAATGGGGAATGTTTAAGTTTCTTATCTTTGATAAAACGCTATCAAACAAAATATCCAAATGCCCATTTTTTAATTACATCCCAAACATTAACATCTTGTGAACTTTTGCAATCAAGACTTCCTAAGCATTCGTTTCATCAATTTCTTCCTCTGGACCATCCTTGTTTTGTCAAAAGATTTTTAAACCACTGGAGTCCTGATTATATATTTTGGACAGAATCTGAACTGTGGCCTAATCTTATTTTTAAAGCCTCCGAAAGAACCCCTCTTATTCTATTGAATGGTCGATTCTCTAAAAAATCTTTTGAGTGGTGGAAAAAAATACCAGATGCTACAAAATCTCTTTTAAATTGCTTCTCGCTTATTTTTGCAGGGTCCCAAAAAGACCAAGAACGATTTCAGTTTTTCAACCATCCTCACGTTCATTTTCTAGGGAATCTAAAATTTGCTGGACGACCCTTAGAGGCAAATCCTTCTAAGGTAAGGGAATTAAAATCTGCTTTAAAAAACCGACCTATTTGGACAGCCACTTGCACACACCCTGGAGAAGAGGATTTTATTCTTAAGGCCCATACAGCGCTTAAAAAATCTTTGAAAAATGTTATAACCATTCTTGTACCACGACATCCTCATCGTGCAGACAAACTAAGACAAGAATGGGAATCAAAAGGATTTAAAGTTTCCCAAAGATCTTTAAATGAGCCTATTAGAGCCAACACTGATATCCTTCTTTTTGACACAACAGGGGAACTCGGGCTTATATACCGTGTATGCCCCATCACCCTTATTTGTGGATCGCTTATTGAGGGCATTGGGGGACACAATCCCCTAGAATCGGCCAACTTAAAATCGGCAATTTGCACAGGACCTTACATCAAAAACAATCAAGAAATTTATGCTATTTTCCAAAAAGAGCAAGCCTGTAAAATGATCCAAAACCCTAAAGATATCGCACGCACAATCCTTCCCCTTCTTGAAAATACAAAAGAAAGAAATGCTCTTATTAAAAAATCTTTTACCCTAGCGAATGATCAGCATCATATTTTAGATAAGATTATACAGTCCATTGCATCCTCTGGAGTTTTCCATAATGAGGGCGCCTAACTTTTGGTTCCAACCTTTTTCTGTTTTAAGTTTTTTCTTAAAACCTTTGTCTTGGATCTATGAATTGGTTCATTATTTACGATGGAAATTTACATCTCCTAAAAAGGCCTCAATACCCGTTATTTGCATCGGAAACCCTGGTGTGGGCGGGGCAGGGAAAACCCCAACTGCCCTTGAAATTGGGAAGATTCTTCAATCCCTTCATTTAAATATTAGCTATTTAACCCGTGGATATGGAGGAAAAGAAACAGGCCCTTTAGATATAGATTCTCTCAAACACACTGCAGATCAAGTAGGGGATGAACCCTTGCTTTTAGCAAAACAGGCGCAAACTATTATGGCGAAAGATCGAGCACAAGGCCTAACACTTATCCATAAGAAGACTGATATTATTATTATGGACGATGGATACCAAAATCCTGGCCTAAAAAAAGACCTCAACCTTTTGGTCATTGATGGCCCCCGAGGATTTGGAAATGGCTTTGTTTTTCCCGCAGGCCCTTTGCGAGAACCCTTGGATATGAGCCTTAGTCGAGCATCTCTTGTTGTGGTTTTAGGAAAACCAACAACGTCCGTTAAAAAAACTTTAGGAAAAATGCCCTCCCCTATTTTTTATGGACAATTAAAAATTCAGCCCCCTAAAGCCCTTAAAAATCCTCTCTATGCTTTTGCAGGAATTGCTTTTCCGGAAAAGTTTTTTGACTCTTTAAAAGGGGAAAAGTTCATTCTTAAAAAAACGAAGGGTTTTCCTGATCACTATCAGTACACAAAAACTGATTTAACCCAAATAAAAAAAGAAGCGGAAAAACTGGGTCTAGATATCGTAACAACGGAAAAGGATTACTACCGAATTCCAGAAAATCAAAGGTCAGGAATCATACCAATTCCTGTTCAAATAGAATGGGACGATGAAGCTTCCCTCAAAACATTTTTAAAAAAGAAGTTAGCGCTATGAAAAAATGGATTCGCCTTTTAACTCTTGACCTTTTAAAGGCGCTGCCGATCATTTTATTTTACGGATTAGCACGGCTTTTACCTGTAACCCTTTCTTCAAATTTATTTGGAAAACTTGCCCAATGGTTAGGACCTTTTTTATCTGTTCATAAACTGGGTCAGAAAAATTTATCTCTTATCTTTCCTGAAAAGCCCTGTGAAGAACGAGAAAAAATACTCAAAGGTGTTTGGGAAAACTTAGGTCGTATTGCCGGAGAATTCCCCCACGTCCCCTTTATTGCAAAGCATAGAGTGACTGTGGAAGGGCAAGATGTTTTAGAAAAAGCGCTTTCGGCAAATCAACCTGCCTTATTTATGGCAGGGCATTTTGGAAACTGGGAACTGCCTCACTATGTGATCATAGGGAAAGATAAAGAAATCGCCCTCATTTCAAGGCCCCCCAACAACCCCTGGGTCAAAAAGCTTTTTGACATAGTCCGCGCTCATCCTTTAGTGCCGATTTTTTTCAAAAGTTCGGAGGGGTCCAGGCAAATCATGAAACACCTTCAAAACAAGGGACGCCTTGGTGTTTTGTTTGACCAACGACTATCTGATGGAACGCCCCTGACTTTTTTTAATCATCCCGCCTTAACAGCCCTTGGCCCTGCAAAACTTGCAAAAAAATACGAGGCCTTAATGATCCCAGTAGAAGTTAAACGTCTAAAAAATAAGGTGCAGTTTCAAGTGACATTCCACCCCCCGGTTAAAACAGATGGATCAGCCGAAGATATTATGACGACATTTAATCATCACTTAGAACAGTGGATCCTAAAAAATCCATCGCAGTGGTTGTGGTTGCATAAAAGGTGGAAGGGAATATAGTTTTTCTTATCTACCGCCACAAATTACTGATAGGCACTGCCCAAAGATTTTTGCCGAAGGGAACGACCTCTTGACCACTATAGAGGACAATCCCGCAAATGAAGTCTTTCCCTGTCAGGCTCTGGAGTTCTTCTAACCCCTTAAAGTCAGAGGAATCAACTTGATCGCGCTTTTTAACTTCAATCCCTACAAGTTGTCCATTTGGTTTTTCAAGAACAAAGTCAACTTCTTTTCCATCACTTGTTCTAAAATAATATAAATTCATTCTATCCGATTGAAACGTCATAAGCTTCAAGAGCTCTGTTGCAACGAAGTTTTCCAACACATGGCCAAAGATTTCTGGTCTATTTATTTCTAAATCCTTCCCTTCATACTGCAAAAGGTGGCACAGCAAAAGCGTATCGATGATATACCCTTTCGGGGCCTTCACAAGGCGTTTACCTATATTTCTGTACCAAGGGGAAACTTCAAAAGTCAGGAAGAGCATTTTCAGCAATGTTTTATAATTTCTTGATGTTACAGGATTTAGGCCAACATCCCGCGCAATATCCGCATCATTAATAAGACTTCCCGCCCGATTGGCAAGAACACGGAGCATGTTAGGAATCATACCAAGCTTTTCGATTTCAGCCAGAGCCCGAACATCCCGTTGCAAAATGGTTGTTAAATACCCATCAAACCATAGAGTTCTTTCGGATTCATCCGCTCCTGAAATTTCAGGGAACGTTGCAAGATACATCATGTCCCTTACTTTTTTATTATCCCCTGGAACAAAGTCTTTATTAAAAAGGCCATCAATAAATTGACCGGTTCCCCCTAAAACTTCAGCCCCAGATAAGGGGTAAAGGGTTAGGACATTCATCCGTCCAACTAGGGGACCTGATAGGTCAGGCAGTGCCATAATATTCGAAGACCCAGTCAGCAAAAATTTGCCTCTTAGGGTTGATTCTTGTCTTAATTTATCTACCGTAATTTTTAATGGCCGAAAAATTTCTGGGACCAATTGAACTTCGTCAATAATCAAGGATCCCTTTCGTTCCTTAAGATAACTTTCTGGGGCATTTGTCGCCGCCGCCATTTGCGTTGCATTATCAAAGGTAACATACTCTGCCGGAAATTGTTCTTTAGCAAGCGCTTGAACAAACGTACTTTTTCCTGCCTGCCGTGGGCCATTCAAGAACACCACAGGACTAACCCCTAAAGCCTTGAGCAGCTTGGTCTTAATTTTTCTTTTAATATAGTTCATCGCAGTGTCTTTCTTGCAAATATAAAAGTTAGCTTTATAAATTATAAAGCAAAGATTTATATTTGCAAGAATTGTGTGCGTCAGGCTTTCGATTTTCCGCGTCCCAGTATCTTCGATACAAGGACTGCAAAGGCTCCATTCCCCATGATATTGACGGAAGTAAAGAGGGGATCAAATAGCATATAAAGGGCCGTGATCAGGCCCGACATTTCGCTGGTAAAACCAAGGTACTTTTCCAAAACAGGAATCATGACGATAATCCCACCTCCTGGGACCGCAGCAATCGCAAATTTTGCGATAATAAAATACCCTGCAAAAATTAAAAAAGTCTGAAGATCAGGGAGTGGCAACCCAAATGTCCCTAAAATGGCCATAGCTAAAATGGGTACACCAATGCTATCGCCCACCAAATGAATGCTCACTGTCGCTGGAATAATGGCGCGCACAAGGGGTGGGTTACCACTATTGACCTCAGCCGCTTTCAATGTTAACGGCATGGCTGCCGCGCTTGACATGGTACTAAGACCTGTCAACCCAGAAGGAAAGGATGTTTTTATAAAATTTAATGTTTGTCTAAGAGAAAAGCCCGCTGCTGTCCAGTAAAGGAAAAACAAATAAAAAGAATAAACACCCATCAATAAAAGGACGATTGGACAATAGGTCTGGATTAAATTCCATAAAATGCCCTCTGTTTCCATTTTTAAAAGAAATCCCAAAACAAACAAAGGAATCAGGGGGATAAAAATACGATTCAAAAAGAAGGCAGTAAAATGCTTCCCCCTATCAATGAGCATAAGAATTTTTTGAGAAGGATAGAGGGAAAGAATAAGTCCAGCAACAAAACCAGACCCCAGCGCCCATTCATTAGAAATAAGGGAAGGGAATCCCCACGTCCACAAGGGATGGAGTGCATTTTTTCCCGCACTTATTTGACAAACAACAACGGGCAACCCTTGATGCGCCAACCCAAAAGCAATCATTGTGCTTAGAAAGTTTGATACAGTTACTGCAAAAAATAAGACAAAAATAAACTTTAAAATATTGCCTTCAAAAGAAGTCAAGGACGTTACAAGATAAATAAAAATAATAAACGGCAGAACAAAAAGCAAAATGCTTTTAAGGAAAAGGCTACAAAAAAGAAAAAAGCTTTTGAGCGTAAGGGGTATATAGGGCCCAAATAATAGGACTAATCCTAGAAGCAACAATAACATTAAAGGAAGGGGTATCTTTTTTAAAAACATCTTAAGACTCTAGTTTTAAAAGTTCACGTATTTTAAAGGCTATTTCATGCCCCGGCGTTTGATGGGTAAAATGTGTCATAAATTGACCCCCTGGATCCATCAAATAAACAATAGATGAATGATCCACCAAATATTCAGGGGTGCTTCCCTCCACAACAGAAGCATAAACCTTATAGGCTGTCATTGCATTTTTAATGTCTTCTTCTGATCCTGTAAGTGCTTTAAAAGAAGGATGAAAATTTTTCATATAAGATTCAAGCTGAGACTCTGTATCCCTTTTAGGGTCAACTGTAATAAAAAGTGGTTGAATTTTTACGGCATCACTCCCCAAAAGACTTAAGGCTTCTGTCATATTATCTAAAGCTGTTGGGCAAATATCAGGACAAAAAGTATACCCAAAATAAACAAGCAAATATTTTCCCTGAAAGTGGTTCGATGTGACGCGATTTCCCTTTGTATCTTTGAGAGAAAATGGACCCCCAATAGTTGCACTTGCTTTTTGTTCTAAAAGCACTTTTTTTTGAAGACGTAAGTCCATTTGGCTCTTCAAATAGAAACCCAAACAAACAGCCCCTAGGATAAAAAGGCCACTCCATAAAAGTAATGTTTTCTTAAGCATAGTTTTTTCTTGCAATCATTGCTGTGATTCGTAAAATACAGCAATCTTTTAATGCGTTACAAGGAAAATCATGTTGCTCGCAGATCGATTACAAAAAATTAGCCCCTCTCTTACTCTAGCTATCACAGCAAAAGCTGCTCTTCTTAAATCCCAAGGCCATGACATTTTAAGCTTGGGGGCCGGTGAATTGGATATAGATACACCCGTCTTTATTAAAGAAGCTGGCATTGCAGCTATTCACAAAGGGTATACAAAATACACAGCCGTTGATGGTATTCTCGACCTTAAAAAGGCTATTCAGAAAAAATTTCAAGACGAGAATAATCTTAGCTACGATCTGAATGAAATTACGGTTAATTGCGGGGCTAAGCACAGTATTTTTAACGCTCTCTACGCGACGCTCAATCCCGAAGATGAGGTTATTATCCCAACTCCTTATTGGGTTTCTTATGAATCCATTGTTCAAATGATGGATGCGATTCCTGTCCTAGTCCCGTGCCCTGAAAATGATGGGTTTAAATTAACAGCAGCCACTTTAGAAAAAGCAATCACGACTAAAACAAAATGGCTTATTTTAAATTCACCCAGTAATCCCACAGGAGCTATTTATACAAAGGCAGAATTAGAAAACCTTGCAACGGTTTTAAGAAAACATCCTAACATCTATATTTTATCTGATGATATTTATGAGCACGTTATTTATCCCCCCCATCAATTTTATACTCTTGCAACCTTAGCACCAGATCTTAAAGATAGAATTCTTATCGTTAATGGGGTTTCAAAATGCTTTTCTATGACTGGTTGGCGCATTGGCTATGCGGCAGGGCCAGTGGCTTTAATCAAAGCCATCAATATTTTACAATCCCACAGCACATCCAATCCTTGCTCTATTAGCCAATATGCTGCTCTAGAGGGACTAAAGGAAGGCGTTGGATTTTTAAAAGAACCTTTAAAAGAATTAGAAAGTCGACGAAATTATGTGGTGGAATCTCTCAATACTATTCCTGGAATTCAATGCGCCCTTCCAGAGGGGGCCTTTTATGTTTATCCTTCTTGCAAAGGACTGATGGGAAAAAAAACACCAAAGGGCCAATGCATTGAAAGTGATACTGATTTTGCAACTTACCTTTTAGAAGAAGCCCTTGTTGCTGTTGTTCCAGGAATTGCGTTTGGTCTTTCGCCTTATTTTAGGATTTCTTATGCAACGGATATGGAAACCTTACAAAAGGCCTGTATACGCATTCATAGGGCATGTGATCAATTAATTTAAAGACTCTTTTCTTTCATTTTGGCCTCAATCACCCAGGCCGGAGCTGTCCCTTCTGCAGACACTTGAGCCTCTTGAGATTCTTGTAATTGACTGAACATTCTTCCCGTATTAGAGGTATTAATATGGTGAACCTCTGGTCCTTTTTGGGCAGCTGCCGGATCATCTGATGGGGCAATCTTAAATGCCTTAAGTAAGTGAGGCGTTGGATCTTTACCTTCCTCTAAAACCTTTGGGCTTACATAAGCCAAATCCTCGGGAAGATGTGCATGTAAGGCTTTTAAATCTGCGTTTATGTCTTGGACACTTAGGCATTCGTCCTCTCCTTCAATGCGAAAATTTTTGGAGTCTTCTTGAGATTGCTCTACATCCGAAGGTAAAGTCTCGGCATGCGCACTAAAAAACAAGCTCAGTACTATTCCCAAGAAAAAAAAATTCACGGAGCGCATCTAAATCCCTATTTATTGTTTGTTTTTTCTATCTTATCGAGATTATGGGATTGTCGCAAGCCCCCATAGTTTCATTCTTTATAATGATATTGGGGCTCCTGGTGGAGCTCCTTTTTTGTTAGATAAAAGGTACTGCTTATAATAAGAATTGCCCCAAAGAACGTCTCAAGAGCTGGGACCTGATGAAACAAAAAGAGGCTAAACAATACAGAAATAAAGAATTTTGTGTAGTTAAAGGGAGCTAAAAATCCAACATCTGCCAAAGAATAAGCCTTTAGATAGCTGTATTGCATGATAAAAGAGACCACGATGAGCTGTACAAAGAAAGGAATATCATCCCACGTTAATGCAACCCACTCGCCTTGCGTTTCAAAAAGAGGGGCGCCAGGAATCATATAATAAACACCGAGCAAGCCTGCCGTTGCAACTCCTGAATAAAACATCAACAAAAAGAGGGAATCTTTGGCTGTTAATTTTTTCGCCATCACAACTGCAAACGCCCCACAAACCGCAGCAATTAACATAACAGCTTCTGCTTTTTCAAAGGAACCCGAAAAAGGATTCACCGCAATAAGAATTCCTGTATATCCAATTAGAAGGGCGAGAATCCGCTGGCAATTAATTTTTTCTTTTAAAAAAAAGATCGCAAAGAGCGGAAGAATTAAAGTCTGGGAAAAATCGAGTGTTGTCGCATGGGCCATTTCTAGGTACCGAAACCCATAAAAGTACCCGACCATTCCAAAAGCCCCAATTGAAACCTTAAAGAATTGAAGTTTTGGATTGCCTGTTTTAAACGTTAATTTTTTATTGCTAGCAATTAAAACAGCGGTAATCACCATAATCAAAAAACTGCGACAAAAATTAATCTCAAGAGTTGGAAGAGAAGAGTGCTTGTTAAGAGCCATCATCAAAACAAAACTCGACTTACAAAGAAGGATCCAAAAAACCGCCTCAAGATTAATAGATTTTTTCTTAAACATGTGTCAATTCTTTCAATTCATAAATTAAAGCTAATGCTTCTCTCGGTGTCATACTATCCGCATTAATTTCTTTGACTCTTTCCTCCACTAAATTTTTCTTAGCGGCTGCCTGATAAGAAAAAAGAGGCAAAGACTGATGCCGATCTTTAGGCATTTTGTGACTTTCTTCTAAGGAAACCAAAATTTCCTTCGCTCGATTGACGACAAGAGGTGGGATTCCCGCAAGTTCTGCCACATGAATGCCATAAGATCGATCTGCCTGACCCGGAGAAACCTCATGAAGAAAAATGACTTTATCATTCCACTCTTTGACTTGCATTGTATGGCACGACAACAAAGGAAGAAAATCTTTAAGCTCTGTTAGTTCATGATAATGGGTTGCAAACAAAGTACGACATTGATTAACATGATGAAGATATTCTGCGGATGCCCAAGCAAGAGACAAACCATCATAAGTCGCAGTCCCTCTGCCGATTTCATCCAAAATGACGAATGACTGTGCCGTTGCTTGGTTAAGAATGGCCGCCGTCTCAACCATCTCAACCATAAAAGTTGATCGCCCTTGAGCCAAATCATCTGCCGCACCCACACGACTAAAAAGTCGATCAACAACCCCAATATGGGCTTTTTGAGCTGGAATATAGGATCCCATTTGGGCCAAAATAATCATTAAAGCGTTTTGCCTTAAAAATGTACTTTTACCCGCCATATTAGGGCCTGTTAAAAGCCAAAAAATATTTTGACCATCCAAAGAACAATTATTCGGTGTAAATGACAGTAACTGAGCTTTTAGAGCTTTTTCCACAACCGGATGGCGGCCTTTTTCAATATCAAAAACTTTACTTTCATCAATAACGGGTGCGACATAGTTCTCTTCCAACGCCAAAGCTGCAAGACTTGATGCCCAGTCGATGATTGCCAAGAAACGGGCTGCTAAGCTAATTGATTCTTCTTCAGACATCACTGCTTGGACCAAAGAACCAAAGAGCTCAAGCTCTAAAGACAAAGCCTCTTCTGACGCTGTGCTTAGCTTCCGCTCAAGCTCACTTAGCTCTATTGTTGTAAAGCGCATATTATTCGCCAATGTCTGTCGATGAATGAAAGCTTCCGGTATTTTATTCTTATGAAGGGATGTAATTTCTATATAATACCCTAAAACATGATTATATTTAATCTTAAGGGAAGGCACATGTGTTTGAGCTACATACTCTCCTTGTAGCTTTGCAATATGTTTTTTTCCCTCGTCTCTTAGCTGGCGCAATGTGTCTAATTTTGAATGGAAATGAGGGGCAATAAACCCTCCATCACGGGCCAGAACGGGCAAATGATCCCCCAAGGCTTGGCTTAATGTTTGAATAATGCCCTGGTAAGAAGGAAGATTATTGATACCTTCATCTAATTCAGAAAACGACAAAAGGGGCTGGGGCAAAATATCCCTTATTTTTTCCACAATACAAAGAGCTTCTTTTATACTAGCAAGGTCTCGAGGACCCGCACGTCCTAAAGCAACCCGCGATAAAATTCTTTCAAGATCTGGTGTGTTTTTAAGAGTGGTCTTTACTTCATCAAGAATAGAAACATTTTCGATAAACCACCGAATAGCATTTTGTCGCTCTTGAATCTTAGCGACCTGGGTCAAGGGGTTAGAAAGGCGTTGACTTAAAAGACGGGCACCAAGGGATGTTTCCGTTCGATCAATAGCCTCAAGCAGGCTTCCCTTATACTCGCCCTTCAGAGTTTGGTGTAGTTCCAA
>VGCX01000005.1 GCA_016869935.1 Alphaproteobacteria bacterium | reverse complement strand
GGAAAAGAAGATGTCGAAGGAAAAGTTTGAGCGGAAGAAGCCGCATTGTAACATAGGAACGATTGGACACGTAGACCACGGTAAGACGACGTTAACAGCGGCCATTACGAAGGTGTTGTCGGCACGGGGTCAAGCAGAATTCAAGGCGTATGATCAGATTGACGGAGCACCTGAAGAGCGGGCGCGTGGGATTACGATTTCGACAGCGCACGTTGAGTATGAAACAGACAAGCGTCACTACGCGCACGTTGACTGTCCTGGGCACGCGGACTATGTGAAGAACATGATCACGGGTGCGGCGCAGATGGACGGCGGTATTTTGGTGGTCTCTGCAGCGGATGGGCCGATGCCTCAGACACGGGAGCACATTTTGTTGGCGCGTCAGGTTGGCGTTCCAGCGTTGGTGGTATTTATGAACAAGTGCGACCAGGTGGATGATCCTGAGCTTTTGGACTTGGTGGAAATGGAAATCCGTGAATTGTTGTCAAGCTATGAGTTTCCTGGGGATGATATTCCTGTGGTTCGAGGATCAGCCCTTTGTGCGTTAGAAGGGAAGAACCCTGCTCTTGGCGAAGAAGCAATTTTGAAATTGATGGACGCTGTGGACAGTTATATTCCGCAACCGCAACGAGAGATTGACAAGCCATTTTTGATGCCTATTGAAGACGTGTTTTCAATTTCAGGGCGTGGAACTGTTGCAACGGGTCGTATTGAACGAGGCGTGGTTAAGGTTGGAGAAGAAGTTGAAATTGTGGGACTTCGTCCGACAACGAAGACGACAGTTACTGGTGTTGAAATGTTCCGGAAGTTGTTGGACCGTGGAGAAGCTGGAGACAACATTGGAGCGCTTCTTCGAGGAACGAAGAGAGAAGACATTGAGCGCGGACAAGTTTTGGCAGCGCCTGGAAGTATTACACCGCACACAAAGTTCAAGTGTGAAGCGTATATCTTGACGAAGGAAGAAGGAGGGCGGCATACACCGTTCTTCAACAACTACCGTCCACAGTTCTACTTTAGAACAACGGACGTGACAGGAAGCGTTGTATTACCTGAAGGAACCGAGATGGTGATGCCAGGGGATAACATCACGATGGAAGTTCATTTGATTGTTCCAATTGCGATGGACGAAGGTCTGCGGTTTGCGATTCGTGAAGGCGGACGCACTGTGGGTGCCGGTGTGGTTGCAAAAATCATCGAATAAACTCTTTTTTTGGCCGGGGGCTCTTGCCTTTTTTCAATCCCCCAATTATATAGGTGTGTTATGGAAACACAAAACATTAGAATTAGATTAAAATCTTTTGATTATCGTGTACTGGATTTGTCCACGCACGAAATCGTTAATACAGCAAAGCGTACGGGGGCGATTGTTCGTGGTCCTATCCCTTTGCCAACGCACATTGAAAAATTTACGGTGAACCGTTCTCCGCATATTGATAAGAAGTCTCGTGAACAGTTTGAGATTCGGACGCATAAGCGCGTGCTGGATATTGTTGATTGGACACCGCAAACGGTTGATGCTCTGATGAAATTAGAGCTTGCTTCCGGTGTTGATGTTGAGATTAAGCTATAAGGGGATGACGATGAGAGCAGGTTTAGTTGGAACAAAGCTTGGAATGACGCGTCTCTTTACAGAAAAAGGAGACCACGTTCCTGTGACAGTTGTACAAGTCGACGATTGTCAAGTGATCGGTCACAAGACCATTGAAAAAGACGGCTACAGTGCTGTTCAGCTTGGGCATGGTAAAACCAGAGAAATATTAGTTTCTAAATCGAATCGCGGTATTTTTGCTAAAGCAAAGCTTCCTTTGAAGCGCAAGGTAAGTGAATTTCGTGTGAGCCCAGAGAACTACTTAGAAGTAGGGGCTGAGGTTAAAGCCACTCATTTTGATCTTGGAACATTTGTTGATGTTAGCGGTCTAACGATTGGTAAGGGATTCTCCGGAGCAATGAAGCGCCACAACTTTGGTGGTCTTCGTGCGTCTCACGGTGTATCTGTTTCTCACCGTTCTCATGGATCAACAGGAAATCGTCAAGATCCAGGTCGTGTTTTTAAAGGTAAGAAGATGGCTGGACATTATGGGCACGAACGTGTCACAATCCAGAATCTTGAAATCGTCCAAATAGATGAAGATAAGAACCTTCTGTTTATCAAGGGATCGATTCCTGGACATAAAGGGACACGAGTGCGTGTGCGCGATGCGGTCAAAAAGCAAAAACGTGCGTCATAAGGAATGAATAAAATGAAATGGCCAGTTGTAGATTTGAATAATAAAAAAGTTGAGGAAATTACCCTGAATGAACTTGTCTTCGGGGGCGAAATCCGTACAGATATTATGCATCGTGTGGTGCGGTGGCAGCTTGCAAAGCGTCAAGCGGGAACCCATCAAACAAAGGGAATTAGCGGGGTGAGTGGGTCAACCAAGAAACCGTTTCGCCAAAAAGGAACCGGTCGTGCCCGTCAAGGAACGATTCGTGCTCCGCAAATGCGAGGTGGTGGTATTGTTTTTGGTCCGCAGGTTCGAGACCATAGCCACGACCTTCCAAAAAAGGTTCGCAAATTAGGGTTACGTTCTGCACTTGCGAGCAAGATTGCCCAGAAGAATTTTGTAGTTGTTGATTCTTTCAAAGGCGATGAATTTAAAACTAAGAACTTTGCAGCATTGCTTGAAAAAAATGGCTGGAGTTCAGTCCTCTTTATTGATGGAACTGACCTCAACCAACCTTTTGTTCGTGCGGCCCGCAATATTGTAGGGGTGGATGTTTTGGCACAACAAGGTGCGAATGTTCACAGCATTTTGAAAAGAACCATGTTGGTATTATCCAAAGATGCCGTCCATCATCTGGAAGCACGGTTAGCGTAAGAGGATAGAAATGGCAAAAACACAAATAAAACTAAATGAAGAAAAGCTGTTTGAAGTGATTCGTCGCCCGATCGTGACAGAAAAGGCAACGTCTCTTTCTCAGTTTAATAAATACGTTTTCGAAGTTGCTTGTTGGGCAGAAAAGCCTGAGATTAAGGAAGCTTGCGAAACCTTGTTTAAGGTAGAGGTGTCGAAGGTTCATACAATTCTTAACAAGGGAAAGAAAAAAGTATTTAAAGGTCGCCGCGGTCAACGGTCAGATTTTAAAAAGGCCATTGTGACTCTAAAGCAAGGTCAAACAATCGATATGAGTGCAGGAATTTAAGCCATGGCATTAAAGCAATATAAACCAGTTACCTCATCAATGCGCCAATTAATTTTGGTGGATCGTAAGGAGTTATGGAAAGGCAAACCGTTAAAGGAATTAACGGAGGGCCTTGTTAGGACTGGGGGGCGTAACGCTCACGGTCGTATAACCACTCGACATATCGGGGGTCGTCATAAACGGCGTTATAGACTTATCGACTTTAAGCGCACGAAGCTTGATATCCCTGCCGTTGTGGAACGTATTGAATACGATCCAAATCGGACAGCTTTTATCGCGCTTATTCGCTATGAAGATGGGGAATATTCTTACATCATCGCTCCACAACGTCTAAACGTTGGCGATAAGGTTATTTCTGCTTCTGAAAAAGCAGACGTAAAACCAGGAAATGCAATGCCACTTGGAAACATTCCGGTGGGAAGTGTGATTCACAACATTGAAATGAAACCTGGAAAGGGTGCGCAGATTGTTCGTTCCGCTGGTACATACGCTCAATATGTAGGTCGTGATACGGGAGTTGCGATTATCCGTCTTTCTTCTGGAGAAGTTCGGATGATTCCATTGACTTGTCGTGCTGTTATCGGTGCGGTGTCAAACCCTGATCAGAAAAACATTAGCATCGGGAAAGCCGGTCGTAATCGCTGGATGGGTATTCGTCCAACGGTTCGTGGTGTCGCGATGAACCCGGTTGATCACCCTCATGGAGGAGGTGAAGGAAAGACAGCTGCAGGGCGTCATCCTGTTTCTCCTTGGGGTAAGCATACGAAGGGTAAGAAAACACGGAGCCGTAAGAAAGCTTCTAGCAAATTTATTGTGACAAGACGTAAGAAATAAGGAGTAAAAAGTGGCGAGATCAGTTTGGAAAGGCCCTTTTGTTGACGGTTACCTTCTTAAGAAGGCTGAAACAAGTCGTCAATCAGGAAAAAAAGACGTGATTAAAACATGGTCCCGTCGTTCGACTATTATGCCCCAATTCGTGGGATTAACTTTTGGGGTGCACAATGGCCGCAAATTTATTCCTGTCTATGTTGGAGAAAACATGATTGGTCATAAGTTTGGTGAATTTGCCCCCACGCGGACTTTTTATGGTCACGGGGCAGACAAAAAAGCGAAAAGAGGATAAGCCATGAGCAAGCCAGCATTTCAACGAACGCTTCAAGAGAACGAAGCTTTAGCGAAAGGGACGATGCTACGTGTGTCACCCCGTAAGCTTTCATTAGTTGCGGGACTTATTCGCGATAAAGCCGTTAATGAGGCTCTTGCTAATTTAACATTTTCTAGAAAACGTATTGCACAAGAGGTAAGAAAAGTATTACTCTCAGCCATTGCAAACGCAGAAAATAATTATGGTCTTGATATTGACCAACTTTATGTTTCCCATGTAAGTGTGGGGAAAGCATTAGTAATGAAAAGGGTTCAAGCGCGCGCACGAGGACGGGCAACACGGATTGAAAAACCTTATAGCAACGTGAGAATTATTGTAAAAGAACGTGAGGAGATCGCCTAATGGGTCAAAAAGTCAATCCAATTAGTTTACGGTTGAATATCAATCGAACCTGGGATTCAAGATGGTTTGCAGGAAAAGACTATGCATCTCTTCTCCAACAAGATTTAAAAATTCGTCAGTTTGTGATGGATAAATTAAAAGCAGCGGCGGTTTCAAAGGTTGTTATTGAACGGCCTGCGAAAAAACCGGTGATTACTATTTATTCAGCGCGCCCCGGTATTATTATCGGTAAGAAGGGGACTGATTTAGATGTATTGAAAAAAGATATTTCTAAAATGGTTGGCATGGATGTTTCCATTAACATTTTAGAATTGCGGAAGCCAGAGGCTGATGCAAAACTAGCGGCAGATAGCATTGCGCAACAATTAGAGCGTCGTGTTTCTTTCCGTCGGGCAATGAAAAAAGCTGTGCAATCTGCCTTGAAATTAGGCGCTCTTGGTATTCGAGTAAACTGCTCGGGTCGTTTGGGTGGGGCAGAAATTGCTCGGGTTGAGTGGTATCGTGAAGGTCGCGTTCCTCTTCATACCCTTCGTGCAGATATTGATTATGCGACTTCTACAGCGTTTACAACGTATGGTACCTGTGGCATTAAAGTATGGATTTTTAAAGGCGAAATTATGGAACATGATCCCTTTGCGCAAGATAAGCGCGTTCGGGAAGGTGTTTTGAGTCGATAATTAAGGTGAAGGATAATGTTAGCTCCAAAGCGTACAAAATTTAGGAAAGCGTTTAAAGGACGCATCCACGGTGTTGCAAAGGGTGGTTATGCCCTTAATTTTGGCACCTATGGTTTAAAAGCAATCACAGCGGATCGTGTAACGGCTCGTCAGATTGAGGCAGCCCGTCGTGCTGTAACGCGTCACTTAAAAAGAGCGGGACGTGTGTGGATTCGGATTTTCCCGGATGTGCCGGTCTCTGTGAAACCAGCCGAAGTACGTATGGGAAAAGGAAAAGGAACTCCTGAATACTGGGCCTGCCGTGTAAAGCCAGGTCGTATTATGTTTGAAATTGAAGGCGTTACGGAAGAATTGGCCCGTCGTGCGTTTGAATTGGCTTCTGCGAAGTTGCCTGTTCAGACAAAGTTCATTGCTCGGGTTATATAAAGGGTTAAAAAATGAAGGCGATTGAGTTAAGAGACAAAAAAGTAGCGGACTTGAAGAAAATAATCCTTGACCTGAGGAAAGAATTGTTCAATCTTCGATTTCAGGCATCGAGTGCGCAATTAAAGCAAACGGCACGGGTACGCCAAGTGCGTCGTGACATTGCACGGATTAAAACGGTCATTGGAGAAAAATTTGCTGCGGGAACGCAGAATTAAGGGATAAAAGGAAGAAAAAATGCCACGTCGAGTTTTAAATGGAGTCGTTGTAAGTGACAAGGGGAACAAAACAATCGTTGTTTCCGTTGACCGTCGCTTGATGCATCCTGTTTACAAAAAATATATTACACGCTCTAAAAAATATGCTGCGCACGATGAACAAAATGCAGCAAAAATCGGAGATGTCGTTGAAATCCAAGAATGCCGTCCTATATCTAAAACAAAGACCTGGACGTTAGTTAAAACAATAGCAAGTGCTGAGTAAGGCGGAGTTTTGTCATGATTCAAATGCAAACAAATTTAAATGTGGCCGATAACTCTGGAGCGAAGCGCGTTCAGTGTATAAAGGTGCTTGGAGGATCCAAGCGTCGGTCCGTTGCGGTGGGTGATATTATCGTCGTTTCCATTAAAGATGCGATTCCTCGGGGAAAAGTTAAAAAAGGGGATGTCCATAAAGCGGTTGTCGTAAGAACAGCGCGTGGCGTTCGTCGGAGTGATGGAACAGAAATTCGGTTTGACACTAATGCAGCCGTCCTTATTAATAACCAAGGGGAACCTATTGGGACCCGTATCTTTGGTCCTGTGACACGTGAGCTCAGAGCAAAGAATTTTATGAAAATCATTTCATTGGCGCCGGAGGTTCTATAATGGCGAGTCGTATTAAAAAAGGGGATATGGTTGTTGTTACAACAGGACGAAACAAAACCTCTAAAGGCGAAGTTCTAAAGGTTTTAAAATCTGAAGACAAAGCCCTTGTTAAAGGCATCAATGTTGTTAAGCGGCATGTGCGCCCTTCAGCTGTTAATCCTGAAGGTGGAATTGTTGAAAAAGAGCTTCCGATTCATTTGTCGAATCTAGCGCATGTTGATCCTGAGACAGGTCGTGCGACTCGTATTCGATTTGAAATTGGGGCAGATGGTAAGAAAATCCGGGTTGCAAAGCGCTCTGGAAAAAGAATAGATGGATAGTTTGAAAAATGACGCGTTTAAAAGAACACTATAACAAAGTTGTACGTCCTGAGCTTATAAAGGAATTTAAGTACAAGAGCCCATTAGAAGCGCCTCGCCTTGAAAAAATAGTCATTAACATGGGTATTGGCGAAGGAACCCGTGATGGAAAGAAAGTAGATGCAGCACTAGTAGATCTTTCAAAGATTGCAGGGCAAAAGCCTATAGTCCGCAAGGCACGTAAATCCATTGCGGGATTTAAGCTTCGTGAAGGAATGGATGTGGGCGTGAAGGTAACTCTTCGTAAGTCCCATATGTACGAATTCTTAGATCGCTTGGTGAACGTTGCTCTTCCTCGCGTTCGGGACTTTAGAGGTCTTCCTCCAAAGAGCTTTGATGGTCGTGGGAACTATGCTTTCGGATTGAAAGAACAAATCGTTTTCCCAGAAATCGACTACGACAAGATCGATGAAATTCGAGGAATGGATATTTGTGTTGTGACCACCGCAAAAACAAATGAAGAAGCCAAAGCGCTTTTGCGGAAGTTTAATTTTCCATTTAGCGCTTAAGGAGATAAAAAAGAATGGCGAAGAAAAGTATTGTTGAAAATAACCTCAACCGAAAGAAGGTTGTTGATGCCTATAAAGCCCGTCGTGCAAAGCTCAAGGCTGTTGTTTGTGACAAAAAAGTGAGTGTTGAAGAGCGGTTTGAAGCGACATTAAAGCTTGCAGAGCTTCCGCGCAATGGGGCGAAGATTCGTCTTCGGAATCGTTGTGCTCTTTCGGGGCGCCCTCGGGGGTACTATCGTAAAGTTGCGCTCTCGCGTATTGCATTAAGAGACCTTGCGTCCCAGGGATTAATTCCTGGAATGACAAAGTCAAGTTGGTAATTGGAAAAGGATTAAAAAAATGTCAATGACAGATCCCATTGCAGATTTGCTTACACGGATTCGAAACGCTCAACAACGGCACATGAGTGCTGTGCGTGTGCGTTCTTCTAAATTAGGAGAAAGAGTTCTTTCAGTTTTAATGGAAGAAGGGTATATTCGTTCTTTTAAAGAAGAAGATATTCGTCCAGGCGTTAAGGAAATTGAAGTTGAATTGAAATATTACGAAGGCGAGAGTGCCATTCGTGAAATCAAGAAAATATCTAAGCCAGGGCGTCGTGTTTATGCAGAAGTGAACGCATTGCCAACGCCGTATAATGGTCTTGGGATTAGTATTCTTTCTACATCAAAAGGGGTTGTGTCCGATCACATGGCCCGCCAATTGAATGTAGGCGGTGAAGTATTGTGTCAGGTATTTTAAGGATCAGTTAAAATGTCACGAGTCGGTAAAAATCCTATCAAAATTCCTGCGGGAACTCAGGTGCATGTCAATAGCAATGAAGTGGTTGCTAAGGGAAAATTAGGCGAAGAAAAGCTTCAGCTCTCTAAGCAAGTAAAAATTTCCCAAGAGGGTGACCTTATTACGGTTATTCCTGTTGATGAATCTAAAGAATCACGGACACATTGGGGTACCTATCGAAGCCTCATTAATAATCTTGTCCAAGGTGTTTCAGAAGGCTTCACAATTAACTTGGAAATCAATGGCGTTGGATTCAGGGCCGCTGTTCAAGGAAATATCCTTGTCTTGCAGCTTGGGTTTAGCCATGAGGTCAATTTTGACATTCCTCAAGGTGTAACCATTAAGTGTGAAAAGCAAACACTTTTGTCCATTCAAGGGACAAACAAACAATTAGTTGGACATGTGGCATCAAAAATCCGTGCCCTTCGTCCGCCTGAACCTTATAAAGGAAAAGGAATAAAGTACGCGGATGAGTTTATTGTTCGCAAAGAAGGAAAGAAGAAATAACCATGTTAAAGCGAAATGATATCATTGAACGTCGTCAAAAACGAAACAGAGCACGCCTTAAGAAAAATGCAGTAGGTGGCGCTTTAAGACTATCTGTATTTCGGTCTAATAAAAATATTTTTGCGCAAGTGATTGATGATCGTAAAGGTCACACCCTTGTTGCGGCCTCCTCTTTAATGAAAGACTTTGACAAAAAACTCAAAGGTCATGATAAAGCAGGGGCAGAAGCAGTCGGTAAAATCCTTGCGGAACGGGCTAAAAAAGCAGGCGTTACCCGTGTGATTTTTGATAGAGGCGCGTACTTGTACCATGGTCGCGTCAAGGCCCTTGCGGACGGGGCGCGTTCCGGTGGATTAGAGTTTTAGAGAGATTAAAGAATGGCCAAAGCACAAAAAATAGAAAAATCTCAAGAGCAGCAAGCCTTTGTTGAAAAACTTGTGAGCATCAATCGTGTTGCAAAAGTAGTTAAAGGCGGTAAAAACTTTACTTTTTCAGCCCTTGTTGTTGCAGGGGATGGAAAAGGTCGTGTTGGATGCGGCTTAGGAAAAGCGCGTGAAGTTCCAGATGCTGTTCGTAAGGCAACAGAAAAAGCGAAACGAAATCTAGTTCGTATCCCTCTTCGGGAAGGAAGGACGCTTCATCATGACATTACCGGTCATTTTGGTGCAGGCCTTGTGGTTGTAAGATCTGCCCCCATGGGAACAGGAATCATCGCGGGTGGTCCGACACGTGCGGTGTTTGAAGCCTTAGGGATTCATGACGTTGTTTGTAAATGTGTTGGAACAACAAATCCTCATAACATGGTTAAGGCGACACTTGATGCATTAAAAAGAGTGACTTCTCCACGTCAGGTTGCTATGCGTCGAAGCAAGAAAGTTTCGGATATCGTTGCGCGTCGCGAAGTGGCAACAGGCATGAAAGAAAGCGCAGAAGTAAAGGACGTGAAAGATGGCCAGTAAGAAAACATTGGAAGTGACGCAAATTGCGAGTACAATTCGTCGTCAAAAAAACCAGGAGCTCTGCCTTAAGGGGCTAGGTCTTGGCAAAATGTACCGTTCCAGAGTGTTGGAAGATACCCCCTCTATTCGTGGGTTGATTTTTAAAGTAAAACACTTAGTCCAAGTAAAAGAACTATAGGAAGTTAAAGCCATGCAATTAAATGAGTTAAGAGATAATCCAGGCGCCACGAAATCCCGCAAACGCATCGGGCGTGGGATTGGATCTGGTAAAGGAAAAACCGCAGGACATGGACACAAGGGGCAAAAAGCTCGTACTGGTGTTGCTATTAAGGGATTTGAAGGAGGGCAAATGCCTCTCCAAAGAAGATTGCCTAAGCGTGGCTTCGTCCATCAGAAAGATCCTGTAAACATTATTAATCTTTCTGATTTGCAAAAGGCCGTTGACACTAAGCGTTTAGATATTTCTAAGCCTATCGATTCTACTCTTCTTGCAGAAGCAGGCTTTTTTCATAAGCCCATGCGGAGTCTTCGCGTTCTTGGAAAAGGGACGATAAAAGCGAAGGTTCAAATTACAGTAGACCACATATCACAAGGTGCTCGTGCTGCTATTGAAAAAGCTGGCGGCACTGTAACTGTGATAGAGCACCCTGTTGTGGAAGATTCTAAAAAGAAGACCAAAGAATAAGACTATGGTTCAGATTAGACAAGACGAATCCTTAGACGAACGAACTACTATGAGTGCATCACAGTGCTCAGGCCATCTTCCTTCGTGCCCTAGGGTTTTGGGTTCGTTTGATATGACATGTCGTGTCGATATGGCGTAATGAGATATAAAGATAAGAGGATCCTATGGCATCAGCAGCAGAGCAATTAGCATCTAATTTAGACTTAAGCGTTTTTTCAAAGGCAACGGACCTAAAAAAGCGTATTTGGTTTACCTTGGGCGCGCTGATTATTTATCGTTTAGGGACCTATATTCCTCTTCCAGGAATCGATATGACCGTTCTTGCAGATATTTCCAAGCGAAACGCAACGGGTATCTTGGGCATGATCGATATGTTTTCAGGGGGTGCTTTGTGGCGTATGACAATTTTCGCCCTTAACATTATGCCTTACATTTCAGCGAGTATCATTATTCAGCTAATGACAGCGATCCATCCACCTTTTGAAGCATTAAAGAAAGAAGGGGAATTGGGCCGCAAAAAACTTAGCCAATACACGCGCTATTTGACGGTTATTTTGGCCTCTGTTCAGGCATTTGCTTTGGCGCGAACGCTGGAGGCTAATGGGGCAACCTACATGCCAGGGCTCTTTTTTGAATTAAGTACTGTCGTCAATATCGTGGGAGGTACCATGTTCCTAATGTGGTTAGGGGAACAAATAACCTCTCGAGGCATTGGAAACGGTATTTCTTTGATCATTTTTGCAGGGATTGTTGCTAACCTTCCCCAATCAGCTCTTCGGATGCTCGATATGGGACGCGAAGGTCAGTATCACACGATGTTTATTCTTGGTATTCTTGTGCTGGTTTGTGCGCTTATTGCGTTTATCGTTTTTATGGAACGGGCTCAAAGAAAAGTGCTTATTCAGTATCCAAAACGTCAGATGGGTTCTAGTATTGTAGGGGGAGAAACCAATCATTTGCCTCTAAAGCTGAATATATCAGGGGTTATCCCGCCAATTTTTGCAAGCTCTATCCTTATGCTGCCGCCAACCATTGCCTCCTTTGCAACGAATGCGCCGGATTGGGTTCAAAGTATTTTCTTCCACTTAGGACATGGTCGACCTGTTTTTATGGTTCTGTATAGTTTGTTGATTGTGTTTTTTGCCTTTTTCTACACGGCAATTGTTTTCAACCCAACAGAAACCTCTGAAAATCTTAAAAAGTCAGGGGCGTTTATTCCTGGAATTCGTCCTGGTATTAATACGGCGAACTATTTTGACTATCTTTTGACGCGGTTGACAACTGTAGGGGCTTTGTATTTGGTATTCGTTTGTATTTTGCCAGAGTTTCTACAGGTTAAATATTCTTTGCCGTTCTATCTTGGTGGGACAAGTATTTTGATCGTTGTTAGTGTGACGATTGATACGGTTGGGCAGGTTCACTCTCATTTGCTCGCCCATCAATACGAGAATTTGTTGAAAAAATCACGCCTGCAGGCTAAGGGACGACGTCGATGAATGTGATTCTTTTAGGTCCACCGGGGGCTGGGAAGGGAACGCAAGCGCAGCGGCTAAGAGAAAATTATGGCTTGATGCATTTGTCAACTGGTGATATGTTGCGGCATGAAATAGATAAGCAAACAGACCTTGGACTTTCCATAAAGGAAGTAATGTCGAAGGGTGGTTTGGTGGACGATGAAACAGTTATTGGCATGATAGCCACTGTTTTAGAGGGCCCAGAAGCAAGAGTAGGTATTATTCTTGATGGGTTCCCGCGAACGGAACGCCAAGCGATTGCGCTTGATCTTATGCTGAAAAAGCGTAAAGTAGCGATTGATCATGTCATTGAAATAAAAGTTGATGATGAAGCTCTTGTTAAAAGGATTTCGGGTCGCTATATGTGTAAGGCTAAGAATTGTGGTGCATCGTACAACGATTTTTTTAAGAAGCCTGCTGTCGATGGTGTTTGTGATGTTTGTGGTGGGTCTGAATTTATGCGTCGGCCCGACGACACAGAGGAAGCGGTGCGAACGCGATTGAAGAAGTACTACCATGAGACAATGCCTATTGTTCCATATTATCTGGAGAAAGGCTTGTTGAGAGAAGTAAATGGCATGCTCGGTATCGATAAGGTGACTGAGCAAATTAACGCTCTTATCGAAGGGTAAGAGAGACGTAAAAGAGTAAATGTAAATTAAGGAGAAGAAGAACGTGGCACGTATAGCGGGTGTAAACATACCGACCAATAAAAGGGTTGAGATTGCTTTGACCTATATTTTTGGGATTGGTCAAACAGCAGCGAGTGATATTTGTAAGAAGGCAGGCATTGCTTCTATTACACGTGTACATGATTTAACGGAAGATACCATTGCGAAAGTGCGTCAAATTATTGAAGCAGAGCATAAGGTTGAAGGAGAATTACGTAGCGAAATAGCGATGAACATCAAGAGGCTTGTTGATCTTGGATGCTATCGTGGATTACGCCATCGTAAGCGTTTGCCTCTCCGGGGTCAAAGGACTCACTCCAACGCGCGGACACGTAAAGGCAAAAGAATTGCCATTGCCGGTAAAAAGAAAGTAACGAAGTAAGGATTTGACATGTCACAAGCAAATGCAGGAAAAGTTCGGCGTCGCGAGAAAAAAAATATAGCGACTGGGGTTGCCCATATTAATGCAACTTTTAACAATACGGTTATTACGATCACAGATGCGCAAGGCAATAGCATTGCCTGGTCTTCTGCAGGATCTAAAGGATTTAAAGGGTCTCGTAAGTCAACGCCTTTTGCGGCTCAGGTTGCAGCAGAAGATGCAGGAACGAAAGCAAAAGAACACGGAATGAAGGCATTGTCTGTTAATGTGAAGGGACCAGGATCTGGTCGTGAATCAGCGTTGCGGGCTTTGATGAGTGTAGGATTTGTGGTTACGTCTATTCACGATGTAACACCCATTCCTCATAATGGGACACGGCCTCCAAAAAGACGGCGTGTTTAGGCAAAATGATAAACATAGGTAGTGTAATCCAAGCGATGGGAGCTGAAAAGTGATACAAGAAAACTGGCAACAGCTAATTAAACCTGAAAAGATTAAGGTTAACAACGTAGACGGTGGTGAATTTAAGTCAACAATGACAGTAGAGCCCTTGGAACGAGGGTTTGGTATGACGTTAGGCAATGCCTTGCGCCGTATTCTTTTGTCCTCTGTACGCGGAGCTTCTGTGACAGCGCTTCAAATTGAAGGCGTTGTCCATGAATTTTCTGCGATCCCTGGGGTTATGGAGGATGTGACAGATGTGATTTTGAATCTAAAGTCTTTGGCTATTAAACTTCACGCGCAAGGACCAAAGAAATTACGTTTAAAGCACAAAGGTGTTGGAAAAATTACAGCCGGTATGATTGAGACGGACTCAAACGTTGAAATTTTGAACCCAGATCTTTTAATTTGCACAGCAAACGAAGGATCTAATTTGTCGATGGAAATTACCGTTGAAGAAGGCAAAGGATACGTCCCTGCAGGCCAAGGTCTACAAGAGCGTGTGATTGGTGTCATTCCTGTTGATGCATTCTTCAGTCCTGTAAAGCGTGTTTCTTACCGTGTTGAAAACACACGTGTAGGCCAGGTAACGGACTATGACCGATTGATTTTAGAAGTTGAGACCAATGGGGCTGTTCGCCCAGAAGATGCCGTTGCTTTGTCAGCACGGATTCTTCAAGATCAATTCTCGCCTTTTGTAAACTTTGATGATCCTTTAGAGATTCGGGTAAAAGAAGTCGAAGCAGAACTTCCAATTCCTCGGCCACTTTTGCGTAAAGTTTCTGAGCTTGAACTTTCTGTTCGTGCAGCGAACTGCTTGAAGAACGACAATATTATTTATATTGGTGATTTGGTTCAACGGACAGAAAACGAAATGTTAAAGACGCCAAACTTTGGGCGGAAGTCTTTGAATGAAATTAAGCAAGTCCTTGAAGATATGGGTCTTCATTTGGGAATGGATGTCCCAACATGGCCCCCTGAAAATATTGAGGATTTAGCGCGTCGGTATGACGATAGTTACTAGGAATGAATTGAGGATTAGAAGAAAATGCGCCATCAATTAAAAGGAAGAAAATTAAATCGGACGAAAGGTCACCGCAAAGCGTTGTTTGCGAACATGGCGACGTCTCTCTTTCAGTTTGAAAAGATTAAGACGACTTTGCCAAAAGCAAAAGAGCTGCGCAGTGTTGCTGAAAAGTTGATTACGGTTGGAAAGAAGGGAAGCCTTCATGCCCATCGTCAGCTCGTTTCATCCTTAAAGTCTGGGGATGTGGCTAAGAAAGTCTTGACGGAGCTTTCGAAGCGTTACGCAACCCGTGCTGGTGGATACACCCGTATTATCAAGGCAGGATTCCGTTATGGTGATGCAGCGCCCATGGCGATCATCGAACTGGTGGATCGCCCGCTAGATGTTGCGTCTGTGGACGTGCCTGATGCTGAAAAAGCTGAATCCACTAAAGGCGAAAAAGCTGTAAAAGAAACAAAAGCGAAGCCCGCGAAGAAAAAAGAAGTGGCTGCTTAAAATTTTTTTTATTCCATTCAAAAGGGCGCTTTAGGGCGCCTTTTTTTATATCGCTAAAAGCAAGCTTGTTATTTTCTCTACACTAAGTTACACTAAATGTAACTTTATGTAGGGCAAAAGGATATGCAGCCTATTCGATATTTAGAAAAGTGGTTATTGGAAAACGCGACAGAAGAACATTCCCTGTTTTCAGCGCGTGACCTTCGTCCTCTTTTTCCGGATCTATCGGAAGGGGCCTTTAAGACCCTTTTAAGCAGGGCTGTTGCATCACAGGTGCTGCTCAGAATATGCCGGGGTGTTTATGGGGTGAAGAACAAGCTCCCGCGGGATGGACGGCTTCTTTTTCACTTGATTCCTCTTTTGCGGGGGAATGAATTTAATTATATCAGTTTAGAAACAGTTTTAAGTGAGCATGGGATAATTTCTCAAATTCCCATGGCATGGATTTCTGTGATGTCCTCCGGGCGGAGTAGCGTGATTTCTTGTCAGAGTTTTGGGACAATCGAATTCATCCATACGACCCAAAAACCAGGGGATCTTGTGGGACAATTACATTACGATAAGACCTGTGGTGCTTGGTGGGCAGATGTGCCCTTGGCGATTAACGACATGAAGCGTACACGTAGAAACTGTGACTTAATTAACTGGAGCATAGCCAATGAATTTATTTGATTCCCTTGTGGGAGAGGCGTTAAAGAACCAACCCACTCTAGCAGCATTACGTCCAGTTGTTGAAAAAGAACTGCTGCACCATGATATTTTAAAAGTTTTAAGTCAACATAAGTTTCTAGAGAGTTTGACATTTATTGGAGGAACCGCCTTAAGAAGTTGTTATGGGGCAGTGAGGCTCAGCGAAGATCTAGATTTTACGGGGGGGCACAATTTTTCCAGAGAAAGTTTATTAAATATGGGAGAATTTCTGGCAAAAACACTGCATCAAAAATATGGATTTGAAGTGGAAGTTGTAGATCCTAAAAAAGAAGAAGGGGGTGTCAGTACTTGGAAAGTTCGAATCGAAACGAGGCCAGAATCCAAACATTTACCGGCCCAGCGAGTTCATATTGATATTTGTTCAATTCCTTCCTATGAAAAACAGCCTATGATGCTTCTTAATCCGTATAGTATTGATATGGGAACACGGGGATTAGTGCTACAGGTTCAAAGCCGTGAAGAAATTTATGCGGATAAGCTTTTGGCATTTGCTTTAAGAATTAATAGAATAAAGCACAGAGATGTTTGGGACATCCTTTGGTTGCACCAACAGAGGATAAAGCCCAATCTTTCTTTAATACCTTTGAAACTAGAAGATCGGCATATTGAGCAAAAACATTTTCTATCTTTGATGGAAGAAAGAATAAATGCGCTTGAAAATGATCATACTGTTGCATCAGACTTTACAAAAGAAATGAAACGTTTTTTACCTTTCACCGAGTTGCATATTATAGAGCAAAATAATCTGTGGCCTTTTATTATTTTTCTTTTAAAGGACTTAAAAAGGGAAATAGAGAAAATTTTTTAAACTTTATGTGAGCTTTAGGCTTAGAGTCTTTTGAATTTTCCCCTTGCCGTTTCTTAAAGATTCGTGTATCACAATCAAATGATGTCGGGGCGTGGCGCAGTCTGGTAGCGTGCCTGGTTTGGGTCCAGGAGGCCGGAGGTTCGAATCCTCTCGCCCCGACCATCAAAAAAATTCCAATAATTTTAGTATTACCCGATCATCCCCAAATATTTCCAATACGGAAGACTGAGGTAAATCGCAGCAAGCTTTATCAGATTCATAAACGCATTAATCCATAAAACGCGCTTTTCGTTATAAGGAGTGAATTTATAAAGCGTTTGTCGGAGATTAAGGTACTCAGGCGATTGAAAGGGGAAGTAGAAAGATTCTCCAAAGACTAAAATCATAAAGGCCAAAATCCAGGGGCTAATCCCAACAGATTGGGCAAGCGGAACAAAGAAAAAAGCATAAAGAAGCACAACAGCCCCCTTTGGCATAATAAGACGAGTCAAGGTGATCATCCCAAAAAGGATCACAATAAACCAGGAAAAATTGTTCGAAATTAACGAAGCAAATTCTTGGAGACTATTTGTAAAGGTATCAAAAAGACCAAGCGTTCTTGCGGTCGAGAGAAGTCCTGAGAGACCAGCCAAATAAACCAACTCTGTCCAGTTGATCGTTGTATTAAATCGTTTTTGTTGAATGAAATTAAAGGATAAAAGCGTGGATAGAATCAATAGGGCAATAATTTCGGGTTGAATATGATGGTAACGTTTTGTCAGGATTCCAAGAAAACACAGAAAAACACCAAGAAGAGGCGCCCATTCATAAGGCGATAGGGGACCTAAAATATCAATCTGATTCTTAATCATAGATTTTGAAATTTCTGGCGCTTTTTCTGTTTTTGCAAGAAAGCTAAAGGACATAATGTTAATAAGTCCCAGAATTAAAGCGGTGACACATGCCGCTCGAAACCATCCAAACCAATGGAATTGTTCTTGGTATTGTCCCCAAAAAAGGCCCAAAAGAACATAATGTCGAACAGAACTACTTAAGAACATAGGACCAAAGAGTGTGACACTTTGAAGGGCGTTGGCAACGCCTAGGCTCCACATCCGTCCCTTAAAGCGAAGGTGGATTGTTGCATAGGTATCTCTGAGGAAAGTGGTTGCTAGCTGCAAACGGCTTGAGGTGTCGGGGATAATAGGGGTTAGCATGCCACCTAAAGACATCAACGACATCATAATCCAACGGGCTTTAGACGGGGTTTTATGCAAAAGCTGTAAAAGCAATCGATAAAGAACCCCTGAGGATAAAAGAATAGCGGCAAGACCAAAAATGCTCAGGGCCATAATGAATGTTTTAGAAGAAAAACCAGAAAGGATAACCATTGGATCTGTAAGACCAATCCCTAAATAAACCAAAAGAGAGAAAAATGCCGCCACAAATTCTGGGACCAGTCGAAACCCCCATAAAACAAAGGTTCCTGATAAAATACTTAAGAAAATCCTTTGTTTTTCTGTGAAATCAGCCAGTCCAACATAGTGATAGCACAAAAATGGCATTATTAAGACGAATAGCCAGCCGATAATCGCAATAAAGTTATTCGCCTTTAGTTGATTTTTTTGACGACGAGGGGCTTTTTCTCCTCCTGGTTGAAATTTTTGATTAAAAGAATGGGAAAATCTTAGAACGATTTCGTTCATAATTTTTCGATCTTGCTTTAAAAGCTCGATAAATCGATATTTTTTAATGCGCGCAACTTGACCTTTATAAAGGAATGCCTCTCCAAAGTAATTTTTTTGATCCAACAAACTTTCTTCTCCAAAACACGACCCGGGGCGGAGTTTTAAAGTTTGCCCATTCAGTGTTAAGGTGCCTTTTCCTTTTAGAATAAAATAAACATAATCGGCTTGGTTTTTTTGAGAAAAAATACGCGAGGGTTCGTCGTAGGAAATTACTTCAAATAAAGGCAAAAGATGGGCCTTTGTGCTAGAAGAAACAGGCTCAAAAAGAGGAGACTGTGTGAGCAGATGTTTTAAATGAGACAGAGAATACATTTTCTATTTTTTTTGTTTAGTATAGCGAAAGCAAAAGAATTTTGAAATCCCCCTAAAAATAAGATACAGTTTATAAAAAAGGAACCTATACATGGTCTATGATTCGGGTAATATTTTTGCAAAAATTCTTCGAGGCGAACTATCGTCTTCCAAAGTTTTAGAGAATGAGTATGTATTGGCCTTCAATGATGTTTTTCCCAAGGCTCCAGTCCATATTTTAGTGATTCCTAAGGGAGCTTATGTCGATGGGGGTGACTTTTTTAAAAGCGCAACGGATATTGAAGTTGTTGCCTTTACTCGCGCGATTGCAACAATCGTAGAAAGCCATGGCCTTGAGAAAACAGGATATCGTTTGATTTCTAATGCGGGTGTGAATGGGGGGCAAGAAGTGCCTCATTTTCATATGCATATACTGGGCGGGAAAGCTTTAGGGCCTATGGTGAGCGCGCACTAAAATGAGTAATAATAGTGAGAAATAAATGATTCAGATCAAAAAAAGAACTTTTTGCCATCTTTTAAGCTCCTTTACTATGCTTTTTGCGGGAATTTTTTCCCCTGAAGCGTGGGGGACTGAGTCTTCCTTAGATGGTGCAGTTCCTTTAATACAAACAATGGACATTGCTCCGGTGAATCCTGATACCTACGGGATACAAGTAGAGGGAAATTCTATTCCACTTGATATTTGGAAAGGATTGACGCATGGGCAGGTCAGGGCGCTTTTAGAAAAACTTTCTGCCCATCAGCCCCATCCGGTTCTAAAGCGCCTTCAAAAGCAGTTGATGCTTTCTGGAACTTATGCACCAGAAAAGAATGCGGAGGATCAGGGGAGTATTTTAGCTATTCGGGTCAAACATTTGGAAGCTATGAATGATATAGGATCAGCCTATCTTTTAGCAAAACAATATCCTGAGGTCTTAGAGAGTAGTGATTGGTTATGGCTTCAGTTTTTGAATGCTCTAACCTTTGATTCTGATCGTGAGGCCTTCAAGATTGCTAGTGGAGCATTAGAGAAATATCCTGATGACCTGAAATGGTCCAAAGCAATCATAGGATTACAGTTGCTAAAGGAAGAGTATGAGGCGGCTCTTTTGGGACTTTCTCTACTAGAAGAAAAGAAAACTCAGGAATTAAACTCATTCTTGGCATTTGCCCGCCAAAAGGCAGAGAAAAAAGCTGTGTCGCCGGATTTTTACCCCAAAGATTTTTTAGAGTGGAAGCTTTCTACACATAATAATGTCCTGAAAGAAGAAAGAGAGGAGTTCTTAGGCTTTTTCATCAAGAGTACAGGATTCCAAAAACTGCCCCCGCAACAAAAGCTTTTAATGGGAGAGAAGGCCTATCTTAAGGGCCTTTGGACAAAAGAACAGTTGTTAGCTCTTTATCAAGAGCATGCGCCTGTGGTTCCCAAAAAATCTTTGGCGGAAGGGTCGATGAACGATGATTTGATAGAGCTTTCTGATGTTCCCTTTGATTTTGAGCAGAATGATCCCCTAGTGCGGGCCAAACTTTATAGTCTGATCGCAGCAGAAGAGAGGGTTGATCAAAAAGCAAAAATTTTATATCAGGTGCTACAGCATATGCATCTGCATAATCATTCTTTTTTAAATCCTATTTTTATTGATTTTCTAAAAGCTATGCCTATTCAAGTACCCTTTAAGAGTTATGCAAAATACTTTGCTCAAGCTCTCTTAGAGGAAGGAGAGGAAGCTCTTGCGGTGCGATGGCTTGCTCTTGTGTCAATCGACGATAAAGTTGATCTTGCGCCTTGGATTATTTTAGGGGTTAATGATATCAGTCTGTCGGCTAAACAAAAGCTCTTTTCAACGTGGTATGCTAGTCTTGATCCTTCTAAGCAAAATGCTTTGATGCTCGATGTTTTTGAAGCCTTGATTCCCTCAGTTACTGAAAATCGTGGGGTATTGCTTCCTCTTTCTTCTGTTGATATGGGGGGCATTGAAACGGGTCTTTTGCTTCCTCTTCACTTTGCACTTGCTTCCCAAAAAGGGGTAGCATTTGTTTATGCATTGCTTTTGGGGCAAGAAGTTTTCCGGTCTTTGAACCCATCTCCTTGCCTGCCGCTTTTAATAGAGGCTCTAAAATCTTTGGGATATCAAAGGGAAGCACGGATTATAGCACTCGACTTTATTAAGCAGAAATGAGCCTTCCTTTAGTCGTTGAACTCTTTTTAGAAATGATTGTGGTAGAACGAGGCGTTTCTTCCCATACGCTGGAAGCGTATCGTCGGGATCTTCTTAAGTTTCACGCGTTTCTTCACCCGCAATCCATAGAGCTAGAAAATGCTGGCGAACAGCATATACGGGCTTATTTGCAAACGCTTTATGATGAAGGATTAACAGCACGCAGTGCGGCACGTCATTTATCAACACTCCGTCAGTTTTATGGGTTTTTGGTATTGGATGAAAAGCGCAAAGATGATCCTTGTTCTAAAATTACTATGCCCAAACAGTTGAAGAAGCTTCCCGTCGTTTTAGAAGAGAAAGATGTGCTCGCGCTTTTGGAGGAGGCTGCTCATGGCCAGTCAGCAGAAGACATTCGTCTTTATGCGCTGTTGGAGGTTTTGTATGCAACAGGTCTTCGTGTTTCAGAGCTGGTGAGTCTTCGTGACAGTGCGTTTCAAAGAGAAGAAGATTGGTTATTGATTCGTGGAAAAGGAGAAAAAGAGCGATTTGTGCCCTTAAATGGTCCCTCCAAAGAGGCATTATCTAAGTATCTTAAAGTGCGTGGCGTTTTTCTGGACGGGAAAAAAGCATCTCCCTGGTTTTTCCCCAGTCGAAGTGAGGAGGGGCATCTTACACGTCAACGGTTTGGTCAGTTGTTGAAAGAGCTTGCACTTAAGTCAGGTCTTGATCCCAAAATGGTGTCTCCTCATGTTTTACGTCATGCTTTTGCAACCCACCTGCTATCTCATGGGGCTGATTTAATGAGTGTCCAAAAGCTTTTGGGCCATAGTGATATTTCCACTACCCAAATCTATACACATATTCTTAAAGGACGATTAGAAGACGTTCTAAAAAAAGCACACCCGCTGGGGAGAGATTAGGTAGATGAGTCACTCTATAAAAACTTAATGGCTATAGCGTAGAAACGATATAAAAAAAGGGGGCTGGTTAAAGCCCCTATTTTATCCTGTATATTGTTATAATTGGAAGGTACATTGCCTTCTTGTTGGCTTATAGTAGTTCAGTTTTCCCCAGAGTAGAGCGCCTCCCTGCCCTTCTAGGGAACTCGTGTCCACACACTTCTTAATTCTTTTTGTTCTTCGTGGTGGATGGCATTCAATTCGTTTAAAGCGACAGGTCCTGCACTGAGACGCAGTTTGGCAGTGGTTTCTGTCAACTCATGTGCAATAGGCTCTGTTTTATTTTTTTGCTGAGCCATCATGAGTGCCTTTTGAAACAACATAGAAAGATTGGATTTTGTTGTTGGCAAAAGTCTTGCATATCGCTTCAAAAAAGACTCACTGTTCATCACAGACGAATCAATATTATTCTGTGTTAGTTTTGTCTGGAAATTAATTGTATCCATAGCGCCCTGCCAGCACCCTTCATAATCCTCAGGAGCACACCAAGAAACGCAAGCGGTGGCTATGGTTAACTGAGAAGAACAGATTCTCTTTGTACAAGAGGTTCTGCAATTAAAGCTATCTTTTGTAGGTAAAGGCATTAAAACAGATGCAGTGCCAGCAAAAACCGACAACGGCATAGCAAAACAGGCTAATAGGATTAATTTTTTTATTATAATGACCATCAAGTGGCTCTCCCTTATCAAGAAGGATAAGCCCTTTCTTTAAGGTTAGTCAATAGGTTACAAAGAATTTTTTGGGACAGGATTAAAAGCCTAGAAGCGTTTTATATAAAGGGTCAGGTTTTGAACCTGACCCCTTTGAGAGCTAAACTATTTTAAAAAATCAAAAATACCGCTGTTATAACAAGGCCAGAAACTAAAAGCGCCATGACGCAATAGCCCATGATATCACGCAGCTTAAGGCCAGCAATTGCCAAAAGAGGCAAAGCCCAGAAAGGCTGAATCATGTTGGTCCATGCATCTCCCCAAGCAACAGCCATAGACGCCATCGGAAGACTGGTTCCAAGTTCTTTGGCTGCTTCAATAACGACAGGGGCCTGGACCGCCCATTGGCCGCCGCCTGAGGGGATAAATAGGTTCAAAAAGCCAGCTGTGTAGAACGTTAAAAGGTTAAAGGTTTCTGGGGTCGCGATCTGAACATAGGCACTCGCGATAATTTTATCGAGACCGGATCCTTGAAGCATTCCCATAATGCCCGCATAAAAAGGAAATTGGATTAGAATAGGCCCCACACGGGATGCGCCACCTTCAACAGCCTTAATGAATTGTTTTGCATTACGATGGAGAAAAAATGCCACAAACAAAAACAAGAAAATCACAAAATCCAGCCCAAAAACTACTTTCTGGTCAAGGATTAAAAAAGCGATATAGGCAAGGCCAATGCCACCCGTTAAAAGAGTTACGATTCGACTATTCTCCAGTCTTTCTGCAGGGGCCATAGGATTTGTGTTTTCAACCTCATGATGATCCTCTTCTTCGATGACGGTTGTATAATGCTTTGGTTCAGTATTTCCCATAATCCAATTAACAAACGGCACCAAAATAAAAATTCCAAGAACAGCAACAATATTGAACGGCGCAAAGATGGTTTCGCTCAGGGGGATTAAGCATCCCATAGCGGCTTCCGTAAAGTTTCCAGGCGTTGCAATTGTTAGGGGGACGGATCCAGAAAGCCCGCCCTCAAAGACTAAAAAGCCACTATAAGCGCTGGCTACAAGCAAACGAAAATTTGCTTTGGGAACAGAACGCCCTAAATCACGACATAATAGGCCCCCTACAACAAGACCAAACCCCCAATTAATCCAGCAACCAACACAGGAAAGGATGGAAATTAAAAGAACGGCCTGTCCTGGGGTTTTTGCCATTTTAGAGAGCTTTTTTAATAGGAGTCTTACAGCAGGGGCTGCAGCTAGAACATAGCCTCCCATAAAAATCATAACCATTTGCATGGTAAAACCAGAGAGTTTCCAAAACCCACTTCCCCAGTGAATAATCATGTCTTTGGGGGTGGCTTCTGTAAATAACATACCAGAGATTAAAACAATCAAACTCAAAATAAGAGCGAGCAGTAAAGGATCCGGTGTGTATTTTCGCATAAGACGGTCAAAAAAATTGGCAGAGGTATTTACAACTGTTTTTAACATATTAAACCTTTCTTTGGTTAACGTAACGGACCCATAACTATACTGAGGGAGGCAATTTCGTCAATGATTTTTTATCTAAAAATTAGAGATCTGCTCCCCCCCAAAAAGACTTAATGATAGGGCATGAATAGGGTTATTCATCAGATCCTTTAAAACTGCTTGGACTTTTCGGTGGCGTTCTATTCTTGAGAGGTCTTTGAATTCCTTGGAAATCATGGTGATTTTGAAATGCGTTTCAATGCCACCTGGATTGCTCCTGTGTCCATGGTGCTTTGGAGATTCGTTTTCAATCATCAGCGCTTCCGGAGCGAAGTAGCGTCTTAATCGTTCGTCAATAATTTGTTCAATAGGGTTCATATGGTTTATATATCAGATTATAACGGAGGAAACTATGCTGTAGGTAAGTTTTTTCATAAGCGCTTCTACAAATTAAAGGGTATACAAAAATATTAACGCCTATCAAGAATTCGTATAATTTCATCTACGCTTTTGTCTTTGTGCGCATTAATAATTTTTAACTCGTCTACACTAAAACGTGATCTAATGCTGTCTACAGAAACACCGGTGTTTAGTTGGCCTATGATATTTCCAATTTCTCTTTTCATTTGGCTTGATAGATCGCTGTTCCTTTTTGAGGGGCTGCCAAATGATTTATCTCTCTTAGAAATAACGTGTCTTTTCCTGGTAGAATCTAGGACAATTGTAGAAGAAGCGCCAGGAGAAAAAGGAGATTGCGACCCAAATGTTAGAACTCTAGATACTGATGCTGAAGGTCTTGTTGCAGGAGCTGGGACGGGGGAATATCTGACGGCAGTAAGAGTGGAGCTTACAGGAGGCATTGGTGGCAAAGGAGCACTTACAGTTCTTGGAATATAAAAACTTCCCTCACCCACTTCCATCATTATTTTATCTGCTTCAAAAGTTGCAGTGATTGTCCCGGAGTCATGAGTGCTGTAAACAGCTTTTGTTAGTGGTTCTGGTAACCCAAAACTTTCATCTCTCCCACATGTTAAAAAGTGCGAGGATATCCCTGACATAGCTTTTTCTTTATAACGATCAACAACATCACACTGTGGATGCCAATATTTTTCTTTTTTTCCACAACTAAAAATGGTCGCTCTAGGAGAAGTTATATCAACCCAACGTTTATTATTAGATTCATGAGTATTCGCACCATGGTGACACGCCAGCATGATATCGGTCCCAAGCTCTGGTATGGGTGCAGCTGAAGAATTTTCATAGTACCTGATTGCTTGATTCGTTGTAATACCTGTTGCATCCCCTGTTAAAATAGCACTTTGCTGACTAGCTCTGTTTGTCACTTTAAGGACAACGCTATTCATATTACTATCATCATTAATAATCACTGGAAATGACTGTTCCCCTTTAATCATAATACCTTGCCCTGCATTGGCAGAGATAATTTCTAAATCTAATCTTGGGCAAAAAACAGTTAAATTAAGGCCATCTATGTCATTTAATGATTTTTTTAGTAAGTGTCCTCGAAGAGGTTTTTGATCTAGATAGTTATCTATATCTGGACTGTCTTTCGCTAAAGTCAGTAAATGCTGAATATCTGATGCTGTGAGGTGATGGCTTAAAAAAACGATAGTGGACCGTTTAAAATCGTTAATAAGTGTTCTCGTATGGTCTTTTTTAAAATAATCTCCTGCTGGTCCTCCTAAAATAAAAGTGCTTGGAGTTGTACTTTTTAATAAATCTTTAATCAAATTTAAGTGATCATCGTCAGAATGACTAATAACAACTACAGTTTTTTCTCTGTTCGGAAAAGTGTAAGAGGATAGTCTTTTGCGTATTAGTTCTTTTCTCCTAACGCGTTTATGTTCATCGATAGTCTCTTTTTTGAGGGGTTTTGCATATCTTTTTCCAGAAAACTCTACATCAACAGATTCAATGATATCAGCTGGGGCTTGACTGAAGCCACAATCAATAACAAGTCGATCATCATTCCCACAATCAACAATGGTACAATTGCCTTGTCCTGTACTAACAAAAGATACCGAAGGATCTCTACCGCCGTATGCAAATTCAAAAAATGCAAATAGAAATAAAAGAAAAAATCGTTTCAATAAGCCCCCCGCTTATAGTTAGACTTCTACACCAAAAACCTCTTCATAAGCAGTGTACATCATCTCCGTGGTACTTTCTAGAAAATTTGACCGTGTTGTCACTAGTCTTTCTTTTCTCAAAATAGATAGGCTCTCTCTAAACCCTGAGCGACCTGATTCTTCCCAAAACTCTATAGCTTTTTCTCTTTGGCCGATGTGATTAAGGCATTCTCCTAAAAAATATAGAACTTCTCCTGTCTTAATTCTTATCTGTTCAAGCACTTCTGTTGCTTGTGGCCAAATAAGCCCCTCTGTTTTTCTTGGCTTATAAGAACACTGATACATTTCCATGCTATTAGCAAACGCTGCCCATAGTAGCTTATTCATATCGCTATCAATATTAAAAGAACTGTTAAAAGGAGAGGTAACTGCTAACAATTTTGACTGTAAAATCTTTGTTTCCATGCAATCTTCATCATCAGCAAATATTTTAAGATAAGCTATGGTTTTTACACGTGCATAAGCGTTGCCATAGCTTGCTGAGTGGGCCTGAAGATAAAAAACAAAAGGATTAAGCTGCCACTCATTCATATAATGCGTAAACGTATACCTTACCGGATATAATAAACACCCTAAGATATCCTCCCGTGCTCCCGTAAAGGATGGCCCTTCATGCATTCTAAACCAAGACTGCCAGTGGTTTTCACCTTCATATGGTTTTGGTGTTATTTCTGTTGTCATGTAAATGCGCTTTGCGAGTTTCCAAAAATCAACCGGTGACATTTCTTCACCGAATGCTTTTATTGTGCGTACAACACCCGTAAATGTTTCAAAAGAGTGCTCTTCTTCCATAAGTTTTTCAATGCCCCGTTGTATTCCCCAAAATGCCCCAATCATAGCGGGATCTGTTGATTCTTTTGTTGCTTTTTCTGATGCTTCTTCAATCGTTAGTGACTCTATTCCCCTCTCAACAGGAAATGTCCTAAGCACGGATAAGTGTCTTTCTATTTCACTAACCAGTGGTTCTTCTGCAGCAATAGATAGTTGTCCGATGACAATCAAAAAAAACAATAGATACTTACGCATTTATAACTCCTATATTTTTTATATATTATAGTGATTATTTTAAAATTCAATCTTCTAAATTTTATTCAATAATTCCTTATACCTTTCTGATTCTTTTTTGCTCTAGATTTTTCATGCATTTCATTATAAAACAAGCCTATGCCAAAAGGCCGGAAAAATTTTTTTAGTGATTATTATGAAAAACCCTTTGCAGCAACGCCTGCAAAAGAACCGTCTCGTATATGTGATGCGCCAGGGTGTTT
The DNA here is from genome assembly GCA_016869935.1 of Alphaproteobacteria bacterium. GTDB lineage: Bacteria > Pseudomonadota > Alphaproteobacteria > UBA7879 > VGCX01 > VGCX01. The sequence continues at coordinate 9,421 of VGCX01000005.1, read as the reverse complement.
AAAGAAAGGGGCGTATAAGGCGCCGAAAAATCCCAGGAATTTAGAAGAATATTCTTGGTTCTGTCAGGAACATGCGGCAGAATATAATACGAATTGGGACTATTTAAAGGACTTAACACCCGAACAAATTGAAGCAGAAATACGTGCGGACATTTTGTGGCGCCGCTCAACGGGTCATAAATTAACAAAGTTTCGTTTAGGGGAAATGGAAGAACGGCAAGACCCGTTTGGATTTTTCAAAGCCTACGCTGATCGGAAAAAAGAAGAAATAGTCCAAAAAACGTTGCCTGAAAAATTATTGAATGCCCTGAAAATTTTGGAAATTTCTTTTCCTATTAGTCGGCCTGATCTTAAAAAGGTTTATAAAGCTAAAGTGAAGCAGTATCATCCGGACGTAAACAAGGGATCTAAAGAAGCAGAAGAAAAATTTAAGGAAATGATTACAGCGTTTCAAATTGTGGAGGAATTTTTAGGCTATGTATAGCAAGTCTTTGACCCTGTGGATGATCGTTTCAATTATTATTGCTTTCTATTTTGGGCTCACGAGCTATGATCTTTTAAATAATAACGAAGGTCTTTACGCGCAAATTCCTTTTGAAATGCTCCAAAATAAATCCTTTGTTATCCCGACCCTTAATACGGTTCCCTATATTGAAAAACCCCCGATGGTCTATTGGCTCATTGCGGGGTCTTATGCATTGCTTGGCAAAAGCGTTTTGGCAGCACGTCTTGTTCCTGCCACTTTTGGCATGTTAACCGCTTTAGGGCTTTTGTTTCTATATGCACGCTTAGGTCTACGGCGACAGGGGATAATGGCAGCAATTTTATTGTCCTCCAGTCTTGGGTTTGCAGTTTTTTCTCGTATGGTTTTTTTTGATGTCGTCCTGACAGCTTTTTTTACCTTTGCCCTTCTTTCTTTTTATCTATGGTTTCAAACCACAAATCGACGATGGCTTTTGTTGTTCTATGCTTTTCTAGGGGGCGCTGTTTTAACAAAAGGGTTACTTCCCCTGGTGTTAGCGGGAATCATTTGTTTGTGGTTTGTTGCTTTTTATTATCGCACGTGGCAGAAAATCTTCCAGATTTTTAATCCTTTGGGTATTGCTATTTTTATGGCCCTTACGGTGCCGTGGCATTGGATGGCGCATCTGCAGCTAGCGGAATTTTCTTGGTTTTATTTTGTAAACGAACATGTTTTGCGCTTTTTAGATTTGCGCGAGCCCCGTGATTACTACCATGGACCTTGGTATTACTATCTGATTCGCCTTCCGGGGTATGTACTTCCGTGGACCCTTTTGCTTCCTCTCTGGGGTCGGCAGGGGGAGGGGGTCGATGAACGGATCCCAACCCTTAAAACATTCGCGTGGATTTGGTTTTTGATCACGCTTGCGTTTTTTACCATATCAAGGGCCAAGGCAAATTATTACATGGTTTTGGGATTGCCCCCTTTGATTATTCTTTTGATTGAGTATGGAGCACAACGTGTGCATTTTGAAAAACTTTTAAAGCTTGGGACTATATTTTCAGTTACTGCTTTGATCACCGCGACTTTCCTTGTGCCAAAATATACCAGTCAATTTTCAGCCAAGAGCGCCGTTGATTTTTTGCAAAACAATCAAATTCAGGGGAGTCTTTATTATTATAAGCAATATGAGCGCCTCTCTAGTTTTCTGTTTTATTGGAACCAGCCAATCCCTATTGTGGATAGCGTTAGTTCAGATTTGTATTTCGGATCAAAACTGCCTCAAGGGAAGGGAATGTTTTTAAGTTGGGAGGATATGAAAACCAAGCCAGTTCCCCAACTATTTATTGTGCATCCAAAAGACGCTAGTGAATTTGAAAACAAAGCTGGCATGCGCGCGTTAAAGCTTTACGCAGACGAAGGGGTGGGGGCTTATAAGGTATCGAATCATGAGTAACTCCCCCAAAAAATTTTTCGATTCTATGACAGTTTATTTTCAACCACGATTAATTATCATGTTGCTCCTTGGATTTTCCAGTGGTGTCCCTATTTCAATCACCGGAGATATTGTGACCTGGTGGCTCGCTGGGGCTGGTGTTTGTAAAACAAGCATTGGCTTTTTTTGTTTTATGACGCTTCCTTATATGCTTAAGCCCTTGTGGGCTCCTATTGTTGATCAAATGAATCCGCCATTTTTTTTGAAACGCTTTGGTCAAAGGAAAGGATGGCTTCTTTTGTGTCAAATAGTTCTTATTTTGTTGATTGCTTTAATGGGGCAGGGTGATCCTAAAGATCACATAGAGCTTATGGGTCTTTTTGCATTGCTTGTTGTTATATGTTCCGCAACTCAAGATATTATTATTGATGCATATAGGATCGAATTTTTGAATGCCTCAGAATATACAGCAGGGGCAAGTGTCAGCGTTTTAGGGTATCGCATAGCTATGCTAGTAACAGGAAGCTTGGGCCTTTTGCTCTCAGACTATCTTTCATGGCCAGTGGTTTATTTGATTTTAGCAGGATTTATGCTTGTTGGCCTTGTCACAACGTTTTTCTGCCAAGAACCAGCCCGAGTAACGATCAGAGAAAAAAAGTCATTTCTTGAGTGGGTGAAAATTTCTTATCTAGGACCTTTACGGGATTTTGCACAAAGAAAAGGATGGCAATGGATTTTACTTTTTATCTTGCTTTACTATTTTGGTGATCAGCTGATAGGAAGAATGTCTAGAGTATTTTATAAAGAATTAGGGTTTTCTGGAACAGAGGTTGCTTTCGCGACGAAGACTATGGGTCTATGGATTGTAGTTGTTGGTGGATTTGTTGGAGCTACATTGGCGTTTCGGGTTGGTCTAATGCGCGCAATGTTTATCTCGAGTGTTTTTCATATGCTTTCTAACTTTAGTTTCATCTTTATGGCTTATATAGGACACTCTCTTTTTGCTTTATATCTAACGGTAACATTAGAAAACTTATCGGCAGGGATGATGTCTTCTTGTTTAGTTTCTTATATTTCTCACCTTTGTAATCGATCATTTTCTGCAACACAATATGCCCTGCTTTCTTCCTTATCTTCTGTTCCACGCGTATTTTTCTCTCCTCTCCTTTCCGGGCCTCTTGCGGAACGTTTTGATTGGGTAACCTTCTTCTTGGTTGCAACAGCAGGGGCGTTGCCTGGAATTTTTATTTTGCTTCTGTTAATGAAAAAATTCCCTATTGATGGGAAAAGGGTTAGTCCAAAAAAGCTCTAAAGCCGTAGTCAATCAAACGGATAAGGGTATCGTGGCGTTCGTCGGATGTTTTTGCATTCATAACAACGGCGATGATTCTCTTACCCTTTTGAATCGCAGAAACTGCTAAATTAAAACCAGCAGCATCTGTATTGCCGGTTTTCATTCCATCAACACCTTTTATCCCCAAAAGTGAATTAGAGTTTTGATACTTTGTGCCGTGGTAAGAAAATTCTTTTATCCCAAATAAAGAGTAGTATTCTGGAAAATCTGTGGTGAGCCGATAGGCAAGGCGCCCCATATCGCTGGCCGTTGACACCATTCTTTCATCATGGAGGCCCGACAGGTTGGTAAAAATCGTTGATGTCATGCCTAAGGTCTGGGCTTGATTTGTCATCCATTGCGCTGCCCTGTCTTCTGATTCCTTAACTCTCTCTCCTAAAACCGTTGCGGCATCATTCGCGGACTTTACCAACATTCCGCAAAGGGCATCATCCACAGAAATGACATCCCCTTCACTCAACCCTAAGGTCGACCCTGTTTTAGAGGCCGCATGACTGGAAACAGGGCATAAAGTTTCCATCGTAATTTCTTGTGCTTCTAATGCCTGAAAAACCATGTATGCCGTCATCATTTTGGTCATGGATGCTGGAAATCCCAACGCATGCGCCTGGTCCTCATAGAGCACTTGACCGTTTTTAGCATTTAAAACAACAGCTGTAGACATTTTAGGGTTCCTTCGTTACTTAACAAAGGTATTATCCCAAAGGTGGCTCAAGAAAGAGTTTACATCCAAGATTTGTATATCGAATCCTTGATAGTTTATGAGACGCGGTTGGGGTTCATTGCAAACCATAATAAGATGTTTAACGTCATGCTCTTCTCCAAAAGCAACAAGACCTTTTAGAGACGATGTATGAATGTTATTGGTATGTTTTACTTCAATAGCAACAGTTTTTCCAAGAATAAAATCAACCTCAAGGCCTTGTGTTGTTCGCCAAAAATTAAGGGGTATCTTTCTTTCCTGCAAGGAACAGTAGGCGTGTAACTCCTGAAAAATATAGGATTCTAATAGGTGACCTCTGTTCATTGCAGCGTTGGCTTGATCCCATTCATCTTTTAGAGCAGCCGTTAGTCCCACATCAAAAAAATAGAATTTTTGACTTTTAAAAATCAAGTCTCTCTTGTTTTTTTTTGTGAAGGGAAAAAGACGGTGGCCAATGAGAGTGTCTTCTAGAATATCAAAATAGGCTTTGACAGTTTTTTCTCCAATGCCTGCCTCTCGACTAATGTTGGCATAATTGATTGTTTCTCCACTGGAAAATGCGGCAACTGTTAGAAAATGTTGGAAGGCGGGGAGATTGCGCACCAGACCTTCTTGTTGAATTTCAAGCGTAAGATAATTTTCGATATAGGCGCTTAAATGTCGAATATAATGGGGCGATTGATAATGTGCTGGGATTGTGCCCCATGCAAGAACCTGTTCCAAGTTACAGGGTTTTATCTCGGTGTATGTAAAGGGAAAGAAAGGATAGGTCCATGCGCGCCCTCCCAGCAAGTTTACACCTGTCGTGCGCAGCTTTCGGGCGCTGGAGCCACACAGAATAAAAGATAGGGTCGTATTTTCAATGAGCCAATGTATTTCATTGAGAAGTGTTGGTACAAGTTGAATTTCATCAATAATAATAGGGCAGACCCTTTTCTTATCATCCATCAGAAGAAGCTCTTCCCGAAGCCTTTCTGGTTTCAAAGAATACTTTCGCCTAACGTCTGACTTTAAAAGGTCGATATAAAGACTCTCTTTAAATCGGTGTTTTAAAAAAGTAGTTTTTCCTGTTTTGCGAGGGCCGAGCAGAATAACCGTTTGACCTTGTGGAAATTCTAATGGGTAAAAACGACCTTTATAATCCATGTGTTATCACCAAAATTTATTTAATTTATCGTAAAGCCACTACGGAAAAATGTCAATATTCCGTATCACTACTACGGAAAAATTAAAATATTCCGTAGTAGCGGTACGGAAAAATGAAACTTTATCAGGCCGATTATCGCGTGTCATCTGCAAAAGATTGAAGCAGGGAAATCAGTTTTTCCTCAGTCATGTTTTCATGATAGTCGTCATTAATTTTAATGACAGGGCCAGCGGTGCAGGCGCCTAAGCATTCGACTTCCTCGAGCGAAAACTTACCATCTGTTGTTCTCTCTCCCTTATCGATTCCCAACCATTTTTTAGCGATTCTCAATAAATCATTACTGCCGCACAACCAACAGGGAGGCGTTCCACAAATTTGAATATGATATTTTCCAGGCTGTTTGAGTCGAAATAAGCTATAAAAACTTGCAACTTCCCACACGCGAATGGAGGGCATATGCAAGTACTCAGCTACATAGTCAATGACTTCGGGAGAGAGCCATCCCCCATGCTGCCGCTGCGCCAAATCCAAAAGGGAAATGACGGCACTTTGTTGACGATCGCTGGGATATTTTTTTAAATGATCTGTAGCGATTTTATGGTTTTCGTCTGTAAAGGTGAACCGTTGACGAAGTCTTGCAGAATTTTGAGGGGATTTCATCGATCAATTTCTCCAAATACAATATCTAAAGATCCTAAAATTGCGGCAACATCGGCTAACATATGACCGCGTGTTAAAAAATCTAATGTTTGTAAGGCGGCAAAGCCAGGCGATCGAATTTTGCATCGATAGGGTTTATTGGATCCGTCTGAAATAAGATAGACACCAAATTCCCCTTTTGGACTTTCAATAGGCGTATATGTTTGGCCTTTAGGCACATGATATCCTTCACTGTAGAGCTTGAAATGATGGATCATTTCCTCCATCGATTGTTTCATTTTATGGCGGGGTGGAGGGGCAATTTTCCCGTCCTCTACCATAATGGGACCAGGTTTAAGATATCCCATCGCTTGAATGATAATTTTGATGCTTTCTCGCATTTCTGCCATTCGAACCAGATAACGATCGTAGCAATCCCCTTTGGTTCCTGTGGGAATACGAAAATTCATTTCTTCATATTTATCATACGGCTCAGATTTCCTTAGATCCCAAGGGCAGCCTGTTGCCCGGAGCAAGGGACCCGATAGTCCCCAATCAACCGCATCTTCGAAATTAATGCACCCAATATCAACAGTTCTTAGTTTAAAGATGCTGTTTTCTGTTAACAGCTCTTCGATATCATCTAAGGTCTTAGGAAATTTTAGGAGAAAGCTCCCGATATCTTCCAAAAGTCCAGGCGGGAGATCCACTGCAACACCCCCGGGCCGGAAATAATTTCCATGCATACGAGCGCCTGTGGTTGCTTCGCAAAAGCCCATCAATTTTTCCCGTTCTTCAAGCGCCCACAATAGGGGTGTCATGGCTCCAACATCTAGGGCCATCGTCGTCACATTCAGTAAATGACTCAAAAGTCTTGAAATTTCTGCGAATAATACCCGAATATATTGGGCTCGATCGGGCACAGTAATGCCTAAAAGTTTTTCAACGGCTAAAACAAAGGCATGCTCTTGGCATAGAGGCGCGACGTAATCTAACCGATCAAAATAGGGCAGCGCTTGAAGATATGTTTTATGCTCAATCAGCTTTTCTGTTCCTCGATGCAGAAAGCCGATATGAGGATCAGCCCGTATAACCATTTCCCCTTCCATTTCAAGGACAAGTCTTAAAACACCATGGCTGGAAGGATGTTGGGGCCCATAATTAATCGTATGCGTTTTATTTTTGAGGGGTGTCATTGATTGTCTCCCTCTGCTTTTTTTTCGGACCCAAGCCAAGAGTTATCGTACGTATAGTCCCTTAGAGGATCTTGAAGGTGGACCGGTCGAGTCATGACTCGTTCTTGAGTGTCACAGTAATGAACTTCTGTAAAACCGGTTAAGGGAAAATCCTTTCGTAAAGGATGCCCTTCAAATGTATAGTCCGTTAAAATCCGACGAAGATCTGTATGGTTCTTGAAGGGAATCCCAAACATATCATAAACCTCTCGTTCGAACCAATCAGCAGAGCGAAAAAAGTGTCCAACAGAAGGAACAAGGGCGCCTTCTTCCACTCCAACAATCAAACGAATACGGTGATTATAAGATAAGCTTAAGAAATGGTAGACAGCGTCAAATCGCGGACTTCGCTCTGGATAATCTACTGCGCAAATGTCTACGAGCTGTCGGCACCAGCAGGTACTATCCTCACGCAAAAAATGTATGATGGATTCCAAATGGGGAAGGGCTCCATAAAGCGTTAGCTCTTCTTTTTCAATCAGGGTCGTCACTCTCAAAGATTGAAGGGAAAGGTCAATATGATTTTTTAGGGGTTCAAGAGGCGAATTCATTGTTTTTTCTTTACTGTATTCGTTCCACGAATGCGTTGCTGTAAAACCATAATGCCATAGAGCAAAGCTTCGGCGGTTGGGGGGCATCCAGGCACATAAACATCGACGGGGACAATTTGATCGCATCCCCTAACGACCGAATAAGAATAATGATAATACCCCCCTCCATTGGCGCAGGATCCCATGGAAATAACCCATTTTGGATTTGCCATTTGGTCATAAACGCGTCGAAGGGCAGGGGCCATTTTGTTTGTCAGGGTGCCCGCTACAATCATTACATCTGCTTGGCGGGGACTTCCCCGAAAAACACATCCCAACCGATCCAAATCAAAACGACTTCCAGCGCATTGCATCATCTCAACGGCACAACAGGCCAATCCAAACGTCAAGGGCCACAAGGACCCACTTTGAGCCCAAGCAGCGAGCTGATCCAAGGAAGCAACCAAAAAACCTTCTGTTTCAACCGTGTCTCGCACGCGTTGCATCAATTGATCTTGGGTTAAATTTTTTAAGTCCAATGAAGTGCCCCTTTCACCCATTCATAAATAAAACCAATCGTTAAAATAATTAAAAAAAGCCCCATAGAGCAAAATCCCAAAAAACCCGTATGACCAAGAGTCATAGCCCAGGGAAACAAAAATAATATTTCAACGTCAAAAATAATAAATAAAAGGCCTACCAAATAGAAGCGAACATTCATCGTTGGTAGTTTGTATTCAAGCGGATCAAACCCACATTCATAAGGTAAGTTTTTGGAAAAAGAGAGTGTTTTTTTGGAACGAAAATGTGAAATGGCAAGCAATAAGCCGACGAGTCCCAAACCCAAAACGGCAAAAATTAAAATGGGCAGATAGGCACTTAAAGTCATAATCTTGTTTCTTTATTCTTATTGGATAGGGTAATCCATTTTAAGTAAGATGCAAATGATTTTCTTATGGATGCACTATACCATTTTATTCTTTCACAATGAGAATGCCTTTTTCTTGCATTTCTTCGATCTTTTTAGCAATCGCCTCAAGGCTAATGCCTCGGCTTGCATACTCAAGAAATCTGACAGTGAGCGTTGGGTTCATTGTTTTTGCGTCTAGAGCAGAAGCTCCCACGCAATAATCTGTCGCTAACCCACAGACATCTAAGTCTGTTACACCTTGCGCCATAAGATACTTCATCAAGCCGGTTTCTTTTCCTCCATCATCTTTAAAGGCCGAGTAGCTGTCGTATTCTGGATTGCTACCCTTTCGTTGAACATGGATTCTTACACCCTTAGAATTTGTTGTGGTGTAGCTTAGTTTGCTACCCGTTTTTTCATTGATATGAAGTCCTGCATGAAATTCAGCGCCTTTAGAGTTTTGCATGCAGTGATCTGGCCACATGGTTTGAGGTCTTCCGCCTAGTGTTCCCACTACAAAAGGATCAACATGGTGGGATGATGCAAAACTGCCATGGTGGGGTGGATGCCAATCTTGCGAGGCAATAATAACATCGTAGTGCCGCATTTTTCCCTCTATAAGCGTATTGATGGTTGATATAATGTCTTCGGCGCCGGGTACTGCAAGAGCGCCTCCTTCACAAAAATCTTTCTGTACATCTACAATCAGCAGGGCTCTTATTTTCTTTGTTTCTGCTGAGGCTAACGTGTTGAGCGATAATGATGCAAAAAGCAAAGTGCTAAGTAGGCTCAATAGGGTTTTTTTATTCATCAGTATCCTCCATAGTGGAATTATCGTTTGTTTCCTATCATATTTATCGATTGTTGGTTAGTCGTATTTTTTATCAATCGATTGGTTCCTTTATCATTTGTATTGATTTTCGCGCTAATAATGCACATAAAATTACTAATTTAACGCGAAAAACAGAAGTTAACTTTTTTTTCGCGCTAATTCTGAAAATACGC
>VGCX01000004.1 GCA_016869935.1 Alphaproteobacteria bacterium | reverse complement strand
TGTTGCTGTATAGGTTACAATGGCAGAGGCTGATAAGGTATAGGAAAGTTGGGCGGCGGCAGCCGAAATGGCATCAGAAACCGTCGGCGTAGAAATACCCCCCAGCTGCTTGAGCATCGAAAGATACAGATCATCCCGCTCAACAGAGGAAATGATCTTTTCCATCATGTGAATCGCCTCAATCGGATAAGCTCCTGCCGCTGACTCTGCTGAAAGCATCACAGCATCTGCACCATCATATACGGCTGTTGCAACATCAGAGGCCTCAGCGCGCGTAGGGAATGGATGATTGATCATTGTTTCCAGCATTTGTGTTGCAACAATCACTGGCTTTCCAAGGGCCTTAGAAAGGCGCACTATTTTCTTTTGAAGGGAAGGAACTTTTTCTGGAGATAACTCAACCCCCAAATCGCCCCGCGCAACCATCACCCCATCAGAAAGCGTGATGATTTCTTCCAAACAATCAAGGGCTTGGGGCTTTTCTATTTTGGCCAAGATCGAAACTTTGTTTTGCACTAAAGCACGAAGCTCTTTTAAATCCTCTGGCTTTTGCACAAAAGAAAGGGCTATAAAATCGATCGGATGCTTTAGGGCAAAGGCTAAATCAGTACGATCCTTCTCTGTAAGTGCCGAAATAGGCAGCTGACATCCCGGAATATTAACGCCTTTGTGATTAGAAAGAACCCCTCCTACAATAACCTTTGTTTCCAACGAAGTTGCTGATTGTTTTACCACTTTCAGTTGAATAGCCCCATCATTCAATAACACAAGACTTTCTTCTTTGAGATAACTATAAAGATTACCGTGGGGAAACTGCACCCGTGTTTCATCCCCTAAAGTAGAATCCAAATCCAAAGCAAACGACTGGCCTTCCTTTAGAACAACACCTTCGGATGATTGAAACTTCCCAACACGCAACTTAGGCCCCTGCAAATCGACAAGGATCCCCAAAGGATACCCACAGCTTTCTTCTGCTTGGCGGATCCATTGGATAGACTGCGCATGAATTTCGTGGGTTCCATGAGACATGTTGAGACGAAAAACATTGACACCCGCTTGTACAAAGGTCTGAATTTTTTCAAAAGAAGCACTGGACGGACCAAGTGTTGCAACAATTTTGACTTTTCGATAATGTTTCATAAACCCCCTAATCTCTTAAACTTAGGTCGAAAGCAATCGGAATAACAATTCAATATCATCCCTTAAGGACGGATCTTCCTGCTTTAATTGCTCAACAGTTCTTACCGCATGCATAACGGTCGTATGGTCACGCCCTCCAAACTTTCGGCCAATTTCAGGAAGCGACCGAGACGTCAGCTGTTTGCTTAAATACATTGCAACTTGCCGTGGCCGCGCAATAGAGCGCAGTCTTTTGGGGGAGTGCATATCACTGAGTTTAATATTAAAGTGCTCTGCCACGTGCCGTTGGATTTCTTCAACCGTTACATGTCGTTCATTGGCCCGCAAAAGATCCCTTAACGCATTTTGCGTTGTTTCTAAAGAAACTTTACCCCCCACCAAAGTAACATGAGCAACAATACGATTTAAGGCCCCCTCAAGCTCTCGAATGTTAGACGTAATCTTGTGCGCCAAGAATTCCAGAACATCTTGAGGAATTTTGATGTCTAACTTTTCAACTTTTGACTGCAAAATGCCTAAACGCAATTCGTATGTTGTTGGATGAATATCAGCAACCAAGCCCCATCCAAGACGGGACCGCATTCTTTCTTCCATACCCTGCATTTCAGAAGGCGATTTGTCCGCCGATAGAATAATCTGCTTCTTCTGGTCAATAAGGGCATTGAAAGTGTGAAAAAATTCTTCTTGGGTTGATTCTTTTCCCCCAATGAACTGAACATCATCAATCATCAAAATATCAACAGACCGGAAATATTCCCGAAAATCGATAATATTTTTATTCCGCAAAGCCCGGATAAATTGATACATAAACTTTTCCGCCGACATGTAGATTACACGCCGATTTTTGCGATATTTATGAAGATGCCAAGCAACAGCATGCATCAAATGGGTTTTACCAAGACCAACCCCCCCATAAAGAAACAAGGGATTAAAGTTCACCTGATCTGTTTCCGCAACGCGCCTTGCGGCGGCATAAGCAAGTTCATTAGGCTTTCCAACCACAAAATTTTCAAAGGTAAAGCGAGGATCTAACCCAACCGTATAATCGTCTTTTCCGCTTGCACGAGACGTTCCATCAGAAGATTCCGTTAATTCCCCCTCAGCAAGAATCAATGAGGGCGCTTCTTCAATCACCACAACGTCAATCGCTTGAATCTGAGGGGATTTTTCTTTCCACAGCAACAAAAGCTTTGACAAGTAACGGGCTTGAATCCAGTCCCGAATAAACGGTGTTGGAACGGATAAAACGACTTTGGCGCCCTGATCCTCTCTAAAGGCTAAAAAGCGCAACCACCCTCTATAGGCGTTGTCCCCAAAAACTTCTTGAAGGGAGGGCACTATGTCCTGCCAAATGGCATATTGATCTTGTATGTCTACTGTCATGAATATTAAATAATGAATTTCCCTACTCTACTTGATTTTATCCACAGGGGCAATCAAGAAAGATAAGAAATTTTATCCAGGAAAATTAGGAGAACGTATACTAATTTTCCTGGATCAATTTTGTAAAGTGCTCTAAGCCAGATACTTTCACTTTTTCATCAAGGAAATAGTGATCAGATCCTGGGATAATGATTGTAATATCATCAGGATTTAAATCGTTTAAAACACTATGCAAAGATTTAGTCATTTGTGGTTTCGAAGAAAATTTAAACTCAAACCCCCTAAATTTTCCCTGATCTAGAATAAGCAAATCTATTTCTGCCCCTGTGTGGGTACGCCAATAAAAACAGCCTTCCTGATCAATGCCCAAGCACCGAATGACTTGCTCTATAGCAAAGCCTTCCCATGACGCGCCTAGCTTTGGATGCTCTAAGAGATCTTTATGGTTTTTAATGTCTAAAAAGGTATGAAGAATACCCGTATCAGAAAAATAAATTTTAGGCGCCTTTACTTGCCTTTTTTTCATATTCGCGACCCACGGAGTTAATCGTCGAATCATAAAAGTCGATTCTAAAAGATCAAGATAGTTTTGGACTGTTTTGTAGTTAATTCCAAGAGACATCCCAATATCTGAAGCATTGAATATCTGTCCATGATAGTGGGCAAGCATTGTCCAAAATCGCCTAATATTAGGGGGAGATAGCTGAAATCCAAGCGAGGGAATATCTCGTTCCAAGAAAGTTTTTACATATTCTTTCCGCCACATCATGCTTAAGTCGTCAGTTTTTGCAAGATACGCTAAGGGAAATCCACCTCTGACATGAAGCTTTGCCGTATCTTCAACCTCTTCTAAACGGAAGGGAGTCATTTCTATATAGGTAATGCGCCCTGCCAAAGTTTCTGCTGTTTGTTTTAATAGGGCTTGAGAAGCGCTCCCAAGAATAAGGAATTTTCTTTCTTTCTTTTGATCTACAAGGACACGAAGTGTTTTAAATAATTGAGGCACATGATGAATTTCATCAATAATGATCAACCCTTCTAAGTTCTCTAAAAACAAAAACGGATCCTTCATTTTATTTTGATCCCGCTCATCTTCTAAATCAAAATAATGGACATTGCCTGGAAATGTTTGACTTATTTCTCGAGCAATTGTTGTTTTTCCACACTGGCGAGGGCCAATCAGGGCGCACACCGGCGTTACATCAAAAGCACGAGAAACCGCTTTGAAAAAATGTGTTCTTTGAATGATCATAGAGATAATAGTATCATAGGGCGCGCCATAGATCCAGGAAAATTAGGAGGACGTATACTAATTTTCCTGGATCGCCTCAATGAAGGCCTGTAGAGCCGAATCCGCCACCCCGATGAACCTCGGTTGAAACCTCTTCTGCTTCTTTCCACTGTATTTGCGTAACGGGCGCAATAACAAATTGCGCAATGCGCATCCCTCGCTCAATCACAAAATCATCTTGCCCTAAATTAATAAGGAGCGTCTTGATTTCCCCGCGATAATCCGCATCAACGGTTCCAGGCGAATTTAAAACGGTGACCCCTTGCTTCAAAGCAAGGCCAGAGCGGGGTCGAATTTGCCCCTCAAAGCCCCGTGGAAGGGCCATAATAAAGCCACACCCAATCAGGGCCCGCATTCCTGGTCTTAAAACCACAGGGTCATGAATGGCTGCACGAAGGTCCATCCCAGCGCTATCAATGGTTGCATAGTGGGGCAGCTCAAGCCCTTTGCCATTTTCGGTTTGTTGTAACGGAACGATCATTTGTTCTTTTAATACCTCTCAAAATTTTTAGTAACGATATCGACAAGAAAGAATTCTAATACCCTTGTCTTCTACCAAATAAACCAAACGATGCTCTTGGTCAATTCGTCGTGACCAACATTTTTCAAGCTTGTGCTTCAATGGCTCTGGTTTTCCTGTGCCAAAAAAGGGGGTTCTTTTTACTTCTTCCAACAAAGCCATAATCTTTTGAGCTTTTTTACGATCTATCTCTACCCAATAACGTAAATCTTCAAAAGCGTTATCGTCAAATTCCAAGTTCATTTTTAACGTCTTCTAAGCTATGCCCTCCCTGACGATTGATTGCCTCAAGTAACCGCGTAAGGTTTTTAGGGGATTGACATAAATAAGCTGTTTCCTGAAGTGATCGAAAATCACTTTCAGAAATTAATACTACATTTTCACCATTTCTTCTGGTCACAAGAAGAGCAACATGATCTTGAATGACTCGATCCAAATTTTCTTTAAGGTGTTTTCTTAAATCACTATAAGATACAGCAAAGTTCATAATATCTCTCTTAATTGTACAACATTACTGTACAATATTACAGTACAGAGGTCAATGATAGGATTCTAGGGTTTCCATCCCCCATGAATAGCCACAAGCCCTTTACACAATGCTTCAAAATACGTGTGGACAAAGCCCGCTTCTTGCATTTTTTGGATGAGTATTTCAGGCTCCCAAAACCGTTCAATACTTTCACTAAGGTACTGATAAGCCCCTTCATTGTGGGCAATGAGCTTTCCAAGCAAGGGAATGCCTTTCATGGCATAAGCATTATAAAAAAATCCAAGAGGTCCTTGGATTTTGCTAAATTCCAAACAAAAGAAAGGACAGCCTGGCTTTAAAACCCGATACGCCTCAGCAAGAGCTTTTTCTTTATCCGTCACGTTTCTAAGACCAAAGGAAATTGTATAAGCATCAAAAGTATTGTCTTCAAATGGAAGTTCTTCTGCCATGCCGCATTGCCACGAAATGCCTTGGGTAATATTGCTGTTATAGGCCTTATCTTTTCCCTTTTGAATCATTTCAGGGGTTAGATCAAGAACCACAACCTCTGGATTTAGGGCCTGGTTTTCTTTTAAAAACCGAATCGCAATATCCCCTGTCCCCCCGGCCACATCCAAAAGTTTCATCGCCGGACGGGTTGGAATCTTTTGAACGAAATGCTTTTTCCATAGGCGGTGCAACCCAAAGCTCATCACATCGTTCATTAGATCGTACTGAGAAGAAACATCCCCGAACAAATCTCGAACAAGCCCTGGCTTGTCGCTTTCAAAGATATCCTGGAACCCAAAATCAGTTTTTTTCATAAGGTGCAGTCTAACGAAGGGAAGATTAAAAAACAACTCTTCTCTAAACTGTTTGTTTTTATCCGTCAAAGTATTGTAGAGTTATACAGAATCTGAAAATTGGTATTATGCGTATTCAATTATTTTTGTTTTTTACCATACTAAAGGGAACAGTGTCCTTTGGAGCGACCTTTATCCCTGGCACAGATGATATCCCACAAATGTTCGAACTTTCACCCTGCGATGATGAAATGCAGGGGCTTTTTTCTGCGCCAGAAGGCAGGATTGTATCCCTTGTCTTCAAAGGAAAAACGGATTGGGTGCATGTCAGTACATTTTATGAACACTCTTTGAAAAACTTGGGATGGGAAATTGTTTTCGCCTCTTCCTCTCAAAAACACATCGAATTTAAAAGGAATGCTGAAAAACTAACACTCAGCACCGTGAAAAACCCCAATGGGATCCTTTTTGTGCGATTTGATTATGTAGAGGGGTAAGGGCAATACTCACCAACAACCCTTTATCCAGCCTTCCAAGTCGTGACTAATTGACGCACATCATCCTTGTTCGGACGACTTGGTGTGCGAACAGGGGGGAGCGGTCTTTGCGCGCTGTTTGGAACATTGCTTGTCCAGAATCCCGTGTTTTCTGTTAAGGGACATTCATCGTCATCAATATCTTCCATGATATCAATCTCTTTTGACGCCAACGGCTCTTTTACCTGAACAGATACCGTCTCTGTTCTAGGTTCTTCGGTTACCTTAACCTGCTGCATTTCATCCATAGATTCTGTGGATTCAGGCAACGATGACTCTTGAAGGGGTTGATAAATGGTTGGGCGCGCTACAAAGGCTGTTGGATCAACACTTGCTGTGTTGATTTTCAGCGTCTTTAAAGAGGCCTCTAGTAATTTTCGATTTTGCTCAAGACGAGAGAGCAGATCGCCTGCATTTGTAACAACTTCTGGGTCTTTGGAAAAACGCATTTGGCGACGAACTTTTTTCTCTTGCTTTTCAAGCGCATTGAGCTGACGAATAATTTGGTACTCTTCAGACTGAATAGTATCAAATTCAGTGTCTTCTTCCAAAGAAACCTTTGTAATTTCTGGAGTCACCCCCAAGGTTTTCATCATCCGAAGCAAAGACCGTTTTTCTGTTTCCAAATCATAAATGCGGGATGTCCACGCACCCGCTTCTTGGCCAGTACAATCCTTAAGTTTTTTACGGGCATGCGCTAACTGCGCTAGTTTTGTTTTAAGCTTTTCCTCTAGATACGTTACCTCGCCCTGATCGCCTTTCCAGGGAGCTTGTTTTTGATCCTCTTGATACACTGTTGGAACAACGCGCCCCTTGGCGACTGAGGCAGCAACCGGTTGATACCCGGGCGGCGTTCCATAAAGCGGTTGGGGAGAAGGTTGAAAATACGGCGCATCCACAGAAACCTGATCCTTTGATGATGATACAGGCGAGACGGTTCTAACTCCTGTTGTTCCTGATAAAGGAGCAGGCCTTGGCGCCCCATACAAAACTTCCGCTGTCCCAGGGCTTTTTAAATCACCGCCTTCTGGCATCTCTAACCGTTTGTAAAGTGCAGAAGAGTCTTGTGTGCTTTTTTTCCGGGCAGCTTCAAGGTCAGAGGCAGGAACCCCATAGTCTTCCCCCACCGTCACAGTTCGATCGTGAAACAGATCCAGTTCATTGCCTGCACTGCTTTCTGTCAATGTCATGAGATCCGTCGAAGCCTCGTCTGCTTGCAGAGGAGTGACAAAAATAGGACTTTCTTTTTCTTCACTTTCAGGAAAACTTTTAATTGCCGGAAGATGAATATCCGTTCCCCGCTCAATCGTTTCAATACGGCGTTTAATTTCGCGGGCACGGTCTAGCCCCCCCGGCATACTTTCGGCTTTTTCTAATTCTTTTTTAAGATGTTCAAGGTAATGAAGATCCCGTTGTTTAAGTTCTTCATAAGCCGTATTAGGATAGCCCAGGAGGGGCCATAAAAGGACACCCCCGAACAGTATCTTAATAAAAAATTTAGGGAACCAACCCTTTTTCATATAACAGCCCTTCTTTGAAACGGCGACTTTTTAGGCCTTTGGACGGTTTACCGCCTGCCCAAATCCATTTCATAAATTCCTCTAACACAAGTTTGTGTTCTTGTCTATTTACCTTTAACCGTAAAGTCGAGCGTTGTAAAGCGGCGACGCCAACATTAAATGAAAAAGACAAAAGCGCCGCCCATTGATTCACCCGCAAAGGAACCGTAATTAATCGTTGAACTTTTAGCATAAGGCTCAGAATATCAGCCCTTAGAACTTGCTCCGCTTCTGCAGGAGAAAGGGGAACAAAAAAAACTTCATTGTGCTGAATACGGTGACCATATCCAATGGTTTTATATCCCCCAGAACACCTGTAAATTGTTGAAGAAAAGCCTTCCATTTCCTTCAACCAGGGAATAAGAATTTCTATTGTTTTCAAAGGGATCATTCTCAGTACCCTCGTCTAAGTTTTAAAAGGGATCGCTGTCCAAACCAAAAAGACATAACCGCCGCAAAAAGGGCCTGATCTTCTGGGTGCCACAGGTATCCTATTGATTCTTTTAAAGGCAACGTGTCCGCCAAAAGGCTAAACTGCGCCCCTTTTGTCACCGCATACAACAAAAAGAATACATAGGTAATGACAGGGCGCACACTGCCACTTAACGCATCCACCCACACAACACGTGTGGGACGCGCGTGCTGATAAAGGGCCTCTGTTTCTCGAAGTGTCCCAATCGCCTCTAATTGTTCTAAACGGTGCTTTTGATTGACCTGCATAAGCGTAATTTGTCGATCCAAAATACTTAATTCGTGCTGTTTATCAGAACGATCCCGCGCGTGTTTTAAAAATTCTGGAATAAAGCTTCCAAAAAGACCTAATAAGGACCCAAGCAGTGTTATCATAATACTATCTCCTTAAATTAATGGTAGGTGTAGGACTGAATCTCATGAATGAATAAGCCCACCTCCTGTTGAAAGGAATACAAGTCCTCAACGTCTTCCATAGGCTCAAAAACAATTTCTTTCTTTTTCACCGCATGAATGCGCGCACTGGGATTACTTGGAAACGTGACCAGTGAAATTTCGTGCAAGTCGACAACTTCCAAAAGACGCCCCTCTTGTGTATGTTTAACTTTTTGAGGGACATAGCCAATCGACAGTCCATCAACGACTTTTTTTTGCAATAAAAGATGCGCCTCTTTTGCTTTTTGAAGCTCTAGAAAAAGTGTGCCTTGAACAAAAAGACCATGGGAATCTTCCTGAATTTCATCCCAAGCGCCAATAGGCTCTTGGGGATCATGTTGCCATAAAAGCTTTGGCCAAGAGGATGCATCCTTTGACCGTTGGAGAGATGTAGAAAACGCGCCAGGAAGCACTTGTTCTTCCTGAGCATCCCAAGTATTCCACACACTGGCATATCCAGAAAAAGTGCCACTTGACTCAACAGTTTTCATAGAAAAAGGACGATAAAGTTTTTGCATAATAATAGTCTCCTGATAAAAAAGGGGGGTTAAAAAAAATTTGACAAGAAGGTCCAGGCTGTTTAACAATAACCCTTACGACGTGTCTTAATGGGAAAGAGTATTTTTGGAGTATACTCTTTAAAGTTAACGACCACTAAAAAAGGCGGGACTTATGCCCGCCTTTTTTTGCGTGATGAGGATACCCTCACCCTAACCGTATACTACTTTTTTGATTTAAAAAGAAAAAAATTCCATCCACCCTCGTTTTTCTTAATTATTCTAATAAAGAGAGAAAAATAGTATAAAAATCCGGCCAAACCCCCTATGAATTCTGAATCCTGAAGGAATGTAGTGTCGACAACATAAAGACTGTTAAAAAGTACCCAGTCAAAACAATGAGAAGAAAAAAACTAAAAAAGGCGAGCGTCTTTCACCCAAAAAAAGGGAAAGAAATCTCAGTTCCTGCTTTTTTATAAAGACAGAGATTTAACCTTGGCGTGCCTTAAAGCGTGGGTTTTTCTTGTTGATGACATAAAGACGACCACGACGGCGGACAATGCGACAATCACGATCACGACATTTTAAAGTCTTGAGAGAGCTAACTATTTTCATCTTTCTAATCTCTATTTACGTTTCAATTTATAAAAAAAATATTTCTTTAACCATCACAGTGCCCTAAAAATCTTCGATCCTTAATCAAGGTGAAGATTGGGCTCTTACCCTTATGCTTACTCAGCGAACACTGCATAAAAATGACAATCAACAGTACCCATATAACAATATGACCTTAAAAAGTCAAGTAATGTCATGCGACGTTTTTCCCCATTTTTCCGTTGGATCAATTTTTGTAACAGGAAGGGTTCGAATAGTTGGGATTACTTCATCGACAGATGTTACAAAATGACATAGGTTTCCATCCTTCTTAGAAATAAACTGCTTGTCCGCTAAGGACTGAAACAAAGACTTTAGTGGATCCCAAAACCCTTCATGGTTCACAATAATAACAGGCTTTGCATGCAATCCTATTTGTTTCCAGGTAGTAACTTCAAAAAATTCATCTAATGTTCCAAAGCCACCAGGTAAAATAACAAATGCATCTGCTTCTTCAAACATAAGCATCTTTCGTTCATGCATATCATCCGCTACATGAAGATGTTGAATACTTTCATGCAGGCCTTCGTGTTTCCCTAAATGTTTTGTCGTCACACCAAAAACGGTACCATTTGCTTCAATCACGCCATCTGATACAGCCCCCATCATCCCGATATGGGCGCCCCCATAGACCAGTCGAATCCCTTCTTGGGCAATAAGGTTTCCCATTTTCCTAGCGATCGCCTTAAAATGGTCATCTACGCAAACAGACGCGCTACAATAAACAGCCACTGATCTAAGTGCTACCATTGTCTAAAATTCCTTCTCTTTAAATTTTTAGTAAAATCCTTGGCTTTTCCCTATTTATTTTTTAGGACGATTAACAACCATAAGGACAGTTAGTACTATTTGACTTATACCTGTTTCTAACGTATATATCAACCGGATTAATTGTTGTTTAACAAAAGGATGGAAGAGACGTGCTTAAATTTTTACCCCCCATTCACCCCGAAGGGATGATTTTTGGAGCGATATTTTTTATTATCACTATTATTCTGTGGCATTTATTTATACCCCTTGGTTGGCTCGGATTTATTCTAACTCTTTGGTGTTTTTATTTCTTCAGGAACCCCGAACGGGTGACGCCAACACGCGCAGGCCTTATTATCAGCCCAGCGGATGGTATTGTCCAGATGATTCAAACTGTAACGCCTCCAAAGACCCTTGGATTGGACGGACCACGCATCAGAATCAGTATTTTCATGAATGTGTTTAATGTGCACGTCAATCGCATCCCTTTAGAGGGGACTATTAAAAAAATTATTTATTATCCAGGAAAGTTTTTAAATGCTTCTCTTGATAAGGCTAGCGAAGATAACGAGCGGCAGTCAATTGTTGTCCAAGCAGAGGGCAAGATACAGATCGCCTTTACCCAAATTGCGGGTCTTATTGCGCGACGCATTCGCTGTGACGTAAAGGAAGGGCAGGAAGTTCAAACAGGACAGGTCTTCGGACTTATTCGTTTTGGAAGTCGTGTCGATGTTTTCTTACCAGTCGATGTGAACCCTCTTGTTTGTGTTGGTCAGAAAATGACCGCTGGCGAGACGGTCCTTGCAGATCTTAAATCAAAAGAGGTAGCCCGTCATGGTGAAATTCGCTAAAAAAAAGAAGACGAGCCCTTTAACAAAAAGAGCGCTACCAAAAAATATTAAAGAGCTGCCTTTTAATCGATTTATTCCTAATTTAATTACGCTTGCAACACTTTGCGCGGGACTGAGTGCGATTCGATTTGGGCTTGTCCATCAGTGGGAATATGCCATTCTAGCGATTGCCATTGCAGCGATTCTTGATGGAATGGATGGACGCATTGCCCGTTTCCTAGGTGCCGCATCACGGTTTGGTGCAGAACTTGATTCATTAGCTGATTTTTGCAACTTTGGTATTGCCCCCGCTATTTTAGTGTATCTTTACCAACTGGACCACGTCGATCGGTTTGGATGGCTGATTTGTCTTTTTTTCTCAATGTGCATGGCTTTGCGCCTTGCCCGCTTTAATGCGTTTTTAGAAGAAACACCCCCTCCCCTTTTTGCAACAGGGAAATTTTTCATGGGCGTGCCTGCCCCCGCTGGCGGCCTTCTTGTTTGCATGCCGATGATCATAGACTTTCAGATCTATCCCTTTAAGGTGCCATTTATCATCCACATGGCCGTTGTTTTCACTACGGCTTGTTTATTGATCAGCCGCATTCCGACTTTTTCTTTTAAGAAGGGTGTAATCCCCCGTAACTTAGCTTTGCCCGTGTTTGTTATAGCTGGCGTTGTGGTGGCAAGTTTTATTATGGTGCCTTGGCTTATTTTGTCTTTGCTTGCCTTTGTGTATATTGGACTTATTCCCCTAAGCATTCGTCACTATAATCAACTGGAAAAAGAACTCCAATTATCTTAAAGCAACGAAGCGGCATGACGCGCCCAGCTACTGGGCCCTTGAGGCGTGCCCCCTCCCATTTGAGTTTTAACAAACAGGCTTGCAAAAATTCCACCCCCTGCTGGGCTAATCTTATTATTATCCAAATCAAGAGATTGAAGGGTTTGATTAACGCTGAGCGCTTTGGAAAGCGCAAGAGCCCCTGCATCAGAAATGTTATTGGATTCAAGAGACAGATTTTTTAAGGATCGATTCATAGAAAGCCCATTGCAGAGAGCAATCACGCCCGCATTTCCCAGTTCACAATTATTTAAAACAAGCGTTTCTAAAACGTGATTGCTGGCTAAAACTTTTCCAAGCATAGCAGCGGCAGCGGGATTCATCACGTTTCCAGAAAGATCAATGCTTGTAGTTGTTGGATTGCCCATTAGTCCTCCAATTAAGGCCATTAGCCCATCGGGACCCATTTGGTTGTTACCAACATTCATTTCTTGGAATTGGCCCGTATAACCTGCAAGAAGGCTCGCCCCTTGATTGCCAAATCTATTTTTCGAGAAATTTATTTTTTTGTGCCTCATGACCTGAGGCATCATCCCAGCCAATTCTTGAGGCCCCCATATCCATGCCTACAAAAGACTTCATTGGATCAAAAGGCGCGGCAGGTCCCCCATCATACGTAATTGTTACAACTGTATTCAGCTGATCCGTCACAGCAAGGCTTGCCGCCCCCGCAGGGCCAATAGCATTCCCACTAAGACTTAGGGATTGTAAGGTGCGATTGATTTTTAAAGCCGCTGAAAGCGCAAGAGCCCCCTGCATAGATATATTGTTATTATTGATACTGACGGTCTTCAGGGTCATATTTTTCGCCAAAAGAGAAGCGAGCGCTGAAGCGCCAGCATCCCCAATATCATTATCATCCAAAGTCAAAGTTGTCACCGTCATATTGTGTGCTAAACTTCCAAACAATGTGCTCGCCCCTCCAAAAGAAATCTTGTTTCCTGAAAGATTCAGCGTCTGTGTTGTTGTGTTTCTTACTAAGGACCCTGCAATCGATTTGGCCCCAATATCACCAATTTGATTATTAGAAAGATCCACAGCCTCCGGTGATTGATTCATGGACATTAGGGTCGCTATTTTAAATGCGCCATCGGGCCCTAAACTATTTCCACCAACCTGCAAAGAGGCTGTCATAGAGGCAAGACCTACAAGGCTATCCGGCGTCAGCCCACATCCTTGAAAATTTAAAGGCACGCCCCCCCATAGATTGGGCAAAAGCCATGGCTCCTGCAGGCCCAATAGGATTACCTCCAAAACTGAATCCCTTCAGCCCACTTCTGCCAAACGCCCCAGCCAAAGAACCTGCGCCTACAGCGGTCATAGCGTTTTCATCTAAATTAAGCGTTTTAAGGGGACTATCTCCAGCCCGTAACGCAGCGCTCAGGGTTTGTGTTCCCATATCCCCAAGATGATTATATCTCAGACTAACAGAAAGAAGGAAAATACTGGTAAGTTTAATTTTTTGGTAGCGGATCAAAAAATAATATGATACGAAGCTACTGTTAGAGTTTTAATTAAAAGGATAAGGAATAAAATGAGTAACGAAATCGCAAGCCAAGTCAAAGACATTATTGCAGAAAAATTTGGAACAGCCCCAGAAAAGGTTGTTGATGGTGCTAATTTCATTGAAGATCTTGGAGCAGATAGTCTTGATACCGCTGAACTGGTTATGACACTTGAAGACAAGTTTGATATTACTATTCCTGATGAAGATGCCAATAAAATTCAAACGGTTAAAGATGCCGTTGATTATATTGTATCCAAGAAGTAAACGTTTTTCATTGTTTTGCTTGTAAGGCAAAGGGATTTCATGCGTCGCGTTGTTGTAACTGGAATGGGTATTGTCTCGCCTCTTGGGTGCGGGGTTTCTCATGTATGGCCAAAGCTTATTAAAGGGGTTTCTGGGATTAAGGCGTTGAGTGGCTTTGAGACCGAAGACCTTGCTTGCCGTATTGGGGGTGTTGCTCCCACATCAGAAGAACCAGGTGCCGCAAAAATTGGTCTTTTCAATATTAATGACTTCCTTGACGTTAAAGAACAACGCAAAGTAGGTCGTTTTATCGCCTTTGGAATTGCAGCCGCTGCAGAAGCTCTCGAAGATGCAGACTGGAAACCAAGCGATACAGAGTCTCTTGAAAGAACCGGGGTCTTAATGGGTGCCGGAATTGGCGGGCTTTCTAATATTGAAGAAAATGCCATTCTTTTGCATGAAAAGGGTGCCCGTCGGGTTAGTCCTTTCTTTATCCCTTCTGCCTTAATCAACTTAACCTCGGGCCATATCGCTATTCGCTATGGATTTAAGGGACCCAATCACTCTGTTGTAACAGCCTGCGCTTCGGGCACCCATGCCATTGGGGACGCCATGAGGTTCATTCAATATGGGGATGCGGATGTAATGGTCGCAGGGGGATCTGAAGCAACCGTTACTCGGCTCGGTATTGGCGGGTTTGCAGCGATGCGGGCCCTTTCAACGCAGTATAACGATCGGCCGGAAGAAGGCTCTCGTCCTTGGGATGAAGGGCGCGATGGCTTTGTTATGGGCGAAGGCTCTGGTGTTTTGGTTCTTGAAGAACTCGAGCATGCAAAAAAACGGGGCGCAAAGATTTATGCAGAAGTTATAGGATATGGATTATCGGGCGATGCCTATCACGTAACAGCCCCTTCGGAAGATGGGGATGGTGCCTATCGGTCCATGCGTATGGCAGTCAATAGTGCGGCTATTTCTGTTGAACAAATCGGGTATATTAATGCCCACGGAACATCCACCCCCCTGGGGGATATGATCGAAATAAAGGCCGTAAAACGCTTGATGGGAAGCCATATAGCATCTGTTTCCATGTCGTCCACGAAATCAGCAACAGGGCATCTATTAGGCGCTGCTGGTGCTGTAGAAGCTATCTTTTCTATTCAAGCTCTTCGAGAAGGCATCATGCCACCAACCTTAAATCTTCATACACCCTCAGAAGGATGCGAAGGGATAGACCTTATTCCTTTAAAGGCTAAGGAAAAAACTTTCGACTACGCTCTTTCCAATTCTTTTGGATTTGGAGGCACCAATGCGACCCTTATTTTCAAGAGATATGAAAAATAAACGATACTTTTTCCGAGGCTTAGTTGCCTTAGGATTTTGCGTACTTTATACCTTTTGGGGGTTTGTAGGTTATTTCCAAACACCTGGCACCTTTCAAAGCCAATTCTTTATCATTTCAGAGGGAGATTCCTTAAAAACTATCAGTACTGGCCTAGAAAAAGAGGGCCTTATTTCTTCTGCTCTTTTGTTCCGATGTGGCCTTTTCCTAAGCGGCAAAGGAAGGCTGCTAAAGTCAGGTGATTATTTCATTGCAGAGAAAGAAACCCCTTATGGCATTGCCCACCTTTTGCTCAGCGCCCAAGGTCAACAGCATAAGGTTACTATCCCAGAGGGATTAACGAATTATCAAGTCCTTGAACTTTTAAAAGAAAAAGCCTTTTTAAAGAACGATAACCCTGTTCTCCCCCCCGAAGGAATGCTTTATCCAGAAACCTATATTTTTTCCAGAGGGACAACTTTTTCCCGGGTCATTGCCGAGATGAAGCATATGATGGAATTGAAGATTGTAGAGCTATGGAGCCATCGCAAAGCCAACCTCCCCTTCCAAACCCCTGAAGAAGCTCTTGTGTTAGCGTCCATTGTTGAAAAAGAAGCCTTTGTCGATGCAGAAAAACCAATTATCGCAGGGGTCTATCTCAATCGACTCGCAATAGGCATGCCCCTTCAAGCAGATCCCACGGTCATTTATGGCTTATCGGAAGGTCGAGGAGACTTAGGCCGCCTGCTTGTGCGCTCTGATTTGACAGCAGATCATCCTTTTAATACCTACAGGATAAAAGGACTTCCCCCTGCCCCTATCGCCAATCCATCGCTAAATTCTTTAAAAGCCGTTCTACTATGTCCCGAAGAAACAGATGCCCTTTATTTTGTCGCTGATGGAACGGGCGGACACCAATTTTCAAAGCACTATCACCACCATCAAAAACATGTAGGAACCCTACAGAAAATCAGACAGCAACAGCGTCAAAAGTAAGACGACGGCATGATGTTTTATTTTTGAAATGTCATTTTTTGTCATTTCTTTTTACAAATCATCATAAGTTTTCTAAACTCAGAGGCTTATGGCGCCCAAGACCGCTATGACGCCTCTGGTTATTGTACCAGTCATTATTAAGAGCCGGATAACTAGGATGGGTACTCAGCTAGTAGGCAAGAGGAATCGTTTTAAGGTGTCGCTCAATCATCTCAATGGTTTCTTTTGAAAGCAAGAGATGATGTTTTTCTTTTTCCCAATGATCATAGAATCGTGCAACAGTTTCTAGAGCTGTTTGAATGATAAGGGGTTCAGATGCTCCAGCTTTGATGGCAAGGTGTTTAAGTTCATCAACCGTAAATTTATCAAATCGCTTTGTGCGGCTGAAATTAAGAGCTGCATTATTATCGGCAATAAAAGGAATTGTTGATATAAAATCATAAGCAGGAGCCAGTCTTGGCTTTTTTTGATCTGAATAAATAAGAGACCAGTTTTTAAGATGCATGTCCGCATTTCCAATTAGAGTATTAAAAACGAGACGACGAATAAATTCAGCGATATCGACTTCTGTTGTTTCATTGATTAAGACTTGTAAAATATTTTTGAAGCTTGCTTTCCCATATTTATCTTCTGGGTATATGGAAAAAACTTGAGCAAAATCTTCTATATGAATAGCGGTCCCCATTTCTGTGCGATCAAAGCGCTTAATAGCAAGAGCCTTTTCTTCCTTAGAGATTAATTCTTCTGGTAAGTTGTGAATCGATCGAAGATCTATTAATTTTATATCAGGGATGTCCATGCCCATTTTTTTGGCTAGTGTCATCATAGAAAATTCATTTTCCGGAACATGGCTAAATTGAAAAGCAGGAAGTTTGATAATCCATGATCCACCAACACCAGAAGCAGGGATAGTGAGGCCTCCGGTTGTATTAATAACTGCAGAAAATTTTAATTGAACACCTGCTAGAGAAAATCGGAATGTTTCTTTGGAATCCGTGATTGACGATGTTTGCTCGTGAGTATCCTTGATTAAAGAAATGTCTCCTTGAGGAAGAATAGTAATGGCTCCCGGCAAGTCTTCCCCCAAAATCCAAAGCAGGAAAAACTCTCGCATAGACTTAACGCCAAGTCGATCTGCGAGATACTGACGAAGATGTCCTTCGGGAAGCAGGTTAGAAAAGAAAGGTAAAAGCCTTGTCTGAGTTGGAGAAAAATCTGAAATTATTTTTCCAGATTGGTCTTTAAAACCAAGACTAAGAGTTGCGCGATTTTGATCGAGAAGATAGCTTTCTTTAAAAGAAAAAATAGTTCGATCATTTCCAATATAGGTGATAGTTCCAATAGGGATATTATGCAATAAAACATCAAAGAAAAGAGGGAAAGGCATTTTAATCCTCTTCTAAACTATACATAGGTTTCTGTTTATAAGGCGACATATCTTTTTCCCCAAAAGATTTTAGCATAGACTTTATGGCAGGGAAGGTTTGCTTTGGAATAAATATCAGCTGTAGCCCCAAAGCGTTGCCTATATGAATAAGACTTGAGAGCCTTAAGTCCGTTTGATTATTTTCTATCTTTGAAATTTGTGCTTGGGGAATATTGGTTTGTCGGCTAATGTCTTTTTGACTCATCTTCAGATGAGTACGTTGTTGCTTTAAGGATTCTATAATAGATTCATTGGCATAACTCATGATTTTTTACCGGATTACTCCATTATAATATCATCTCTGCTTAAAAAAGCAAGAAATTTATATATAATAATATATCGAAACATAATTTTAATATATTAAAGTATATCAAAATTTGACATTACCTGAACTGGCTTTAATAGCGACTAATCGTTGCCGTCAAACAGTCATTATAGAAAAGAAATTACTTTCAAGGGAGATGGTTGCCCGTAGTTAGAAGGGCGGATAACTGTTGTGTAGAATTGGAAGGAAATAAAAAGGGGAATTTTTTAGCAGAGCCCCCCTACGCCAAGGCTTCGGGGGACACTCCTAGCTCTACCTCGCTTCGGGTGACAGTCCGGTGGCCTGCCACCCGAAGCTCGCAGAGCGTAGGGTGGCGGAGGGAGGGGGATTCGAACCCCCGATACGGCTTTACACCGTATAACGGTTTAGCAAACCGCCGCTTTCAGCCGCTCAGCCATCCCTCCATACTATGGAATAATTTGTTGTATCGATTTTCCCCTTTTCTGTCAATAAAACCTTCCTTAAAAAGTTTAGGAAAAAACGACCTTCCAATAATTCTTTCAAAAATCTTAAACAAAATACAAAAAAGAACTAGAAATAAAAAAATTACCCGCTATATTGAAATACTGAGTTTTAAAAAGTTTGCGGGAAGAAATTCCCGCTACGAGTTCCGGGCGCAAAGCCTGGAAAAAGGGCTCCTGCTAGTAGTAGGGGTCCTAATTACGTCTCCCAGACGTAATTAAAGCCTCCCTGTTAGACTGGGGTCGGGGTAACCTGACCCCCTTTTTTATGTCTGATTGCCAACTCATTTTTCATAGAAGCCGAGTTCTTGCAATAACTCAAAAATCCTTCAAACCCAGTCAAGAAAAATATTGTCATTTTTGCAAATTGTTTTTTTGCTTTTCTTATTCTCCCCTCCTACCCTTTTTTAAAACAGGAGCCATGACATGCAAAATCAAACCCCTCAAAATACTCTAAGCCTTTTACTGAATGCTAAAATTATTACAAACGATATGATGGAAGCAGGGTATTTATATGGCGAAATTTGCCATGCACGCCCCGCAGGAGGTCCCCTTTGCGCTCGCGCTAACCCTTTTCACCAGAAGGAATCCAAAAGCAGTGAAAAAAACTTGGAACTTCTCTGGCATGACCTTCATAAAATCCTTAAACGTTCCCCCCTTAAAAAAATAATTGAGTCTCTTACAAACGATAATGATATGGAGGTATTTGCCTGGGTTTTAGATAATCAATCAACGCACCCTTTTATTCGCGATGCCCTATCCAATTTGGCTTCTTGCTTGAAAAGTTATGGATATCTTGAATAAGAGTCCCTACTAATACAGTTTATCATTTTTAAGTAGCACGCATAAAACAAGGGCGAGGACTAAGGAGCCCCGGACTTGATCCGGGGTGACTGAGTCCGAGTCCCGCAGGTTTGCGATGTGATACTTAAAAAGGGTGAATAGTATAACTCCCCAAACAAATAGACATCCAATACCCGACGCATTTACTTTATTTCTCCTCAACTTTTAGAATTAGACCTAACATTTCAACAATTTGTAGAACTTTTCCTATGTGTGCTGAATCTTTTCCTTTCTCTACTTCGCGTAGAAACCGCAAGCCAACCCCAGAAAATACTGCAAGCTGTTCTTGAGTTAATCTTTGCTCCTTGCGTCGCTTTTTAATGATTGATCCTAAAATTTCTAACGTTAAAACAGTTTTCATGAATCACCCCGTTCAGGACTATTTTAACAGAAAAACCCTTTGACGCAAGAGAAAAATCCCGAACGGGGTTATTCAGAAAAGCCGATCCAAAACTTGATCAACAGTTACCTCTCCAATTTTCATGTCTTGGCTCACAAGAGGAGTAATCGGATGAAGGTTGGATCGATAGGCCAAAGGATAAGTTTTTGCAAAAATGCCAAAAGTTTCAACCCCAATAAGGGTGGCTGCATTAAGCATGCTGGTATCATTCCCAACGAATATTTTCATGCAACTTAAAAACGCAAAAGCTTCTTGAAGGGATAAATCATAGACAGGCGTTATATCGCCGCCCTTTTCCTGGACCATCGATTGAATTAAAAGAGCCTCACGCTTTTCTTGCGCCCCACCTAAAACAAAAAGATTATACCCTTTTTGATAAAGGGAGCAGGCAAGCTCTGCAAAAAAATGGGGCGGCCATTTTTTATACCCCTCACTTCCCCCAATACCCAAAACAATCGGGATTTTTTTAGTCTTTTTAAGACCATACCGTTTTATCATTAACGTTTTCAAAGATGTGATGGGAGTGAGGACAGTATCCTGAACGATAATTTGATGATAAGTCAAAAGGGTTTTGGCCCGTTCAATTGGATGCAAATTCCAATCCGCTTTTTTTAAAAATGGAGACGTTGAAACCCACTTACCAAAACCAGCGCCGTATCCATAAATGTTAACAATACCTGCACACCAGCACGCTAAGGCATAGCGCGGGCTTTGGTGCAAAATCCAAGCCGTTTCGATTTGTTCTTTTTTTAACATTTTCACAAGACGCCAGAACCCCAAAAATCCTTTATGGTCCTTTTCCCGATCTAATGTCAAAATTTTCTTAAGAGGAATAATACCATCCAAAACCTGATCGGCTTTTGAGCTTTTTTTGGTTAAAAGAGTAAGATCTGTTTCGTTGCCATAATAATCAGAAAGCGCTTTTAAGTGAGGGAAAAACCATAAGGTATCCCCAATACCCGGAAGCGGCTGA
This sequence comes from Alphaproteobacteria bacterium, assembly GCA_016869935.1. GTDB lineage: Bacteria > Pseudomonadota > Alphaproteobacteria > UBA7879 > VGCX01 > VGCX01. The sequence continues at coordinate 18,156 of VGCX01000004.1, read as the reverse complement.
ATGATTAAAACTTTCTGATGCATCTTGATTGACTTAAAAATCCTAAAGCCACCTTAAAGGAAACTCTCATTGCTTTCAAGGGGGTGCTATAAATCCCCACTGTTTTTAACAATTGACAAATAAGGGGGATCTATAGCAATTTGTATACGTCCCCACTATTTTTAACGATTGACAAATAAGGGGGATTTATAGCAACATTTATAGGCGTAAAAATAGAGATAAAAAAAATGTCGATTATTGGAAGACTTGAAGAGCAAAAAAAACTACAAAAGGCCCTTGACTCCAAAGAAGCTGAATTTATTGCAATTTATGGAAGAAGGCGCGTTGGAAAAACCTTCTTAATAAAGGAATTTTTTTCCAAACAGAAGTGTTCTCTTTTTCAAATAACTGGTATTTATAAAGCCCCTCTTAAAGCACAGCTCAATGAATTTAAGCGCAATATTCAAGAGACTTTCGGTCAAAAAACAGGAGAAAGCTTATTTAAAAGCCCCAATAATTGGATGGATGCCTTGGCTATGCTTGATTTTTACATCAACCAAAACTTATCCCAACAAAAAATTGTTTTGTTTTTTGATGAATTTCCATGGATGGCAACCAAAAAGTCAGGATTAAAATCTGCCCTAGGGTATTACTGGAATCGCTATTGGAGTACAAATCCTAATGTAAAACTTGTCATCTGCGGCTCCTCTGCTTCTTGGATTATTCATAACATCCTAAAAGACAAAGGAGGTCTTCATAACCGCGTTACCCTCCGTATCGCTTTGGATCCTTTTACTCTTGCAGAAACAAAGCTTTTTTTGAACTACAGAGGGATTCATTTAAGCAACAATCAAATCCTAGATATTTACATGTGCCTTGGAGGAATTCCTTTTTACCTTAAAGGCATTGAAAAAGGATTGTCGGCTGTTCAAAACATTCAAAATCTCTGTTTTTCTAAAAATGGTCTCTTGTGGAACGAGTTTGATAGTTTATTTGCTGCCCTTTTTGAGAATGGCCCTGAATACGAGAAACTAATAAAAATTATTGGCAAAAAAAGATATGGGATTAGCCGAAAAGACCTTGTTGAAAAAACTGGGTATGGAGGGAAAACCCTTTCTAGCCGTTTAAAAAGCCTTGAAGAAACGGGGTTCATAACCTCCTTCATCTCCCAAGAAAGAGCAAGGGGAGTCTTTTATAAGGTCATTGATGAGTATTCTTTGTTCTATCTTTTTTGGGTTCTCGACCCGTTAACACAACGACCCATCACACCTTCAGAGCACTTTTTTGAAGGCCTTGCCCAAAGTCCTTCATGGTATACATGGGCAGGGTATGCCTTTGAGGCTGTTTGCTACAAACACTTAGCTCAAATTAGGGAAAAACTTTATCTGCCCATAAACTCTATTGCTTATACTTGGCGCCATACACCCTCCAAAGAAGAAGGAACTCAAATAGATTTATTATTTGATCGACCTGACCATACAATTACCTTGTGTGAAATGAAATATTCAAAGAACCCTGTGATTGTTGATAAAAGCTTAGTCAAAGAATTGGAAAGAAAGGCATCTATTTATAAAAAAGCAACCAAAACAGAAAAAGATATTTTCTTTGCTCTTATAACAGCCTCTGCCATACAGTCAAACGCTTATAGCAACGATTATATAGCCTCTCATGTTGATGTGTCTGCATTATTTTAATTCTTCTCAATTGGATAAAAGTCATTTAGACTCATGTTCTAAAGCAAAAAAATGATGCGCAATATTGATGAAAAAGTTGTAAAAGATTTTGGGGATGAATGGGATACGTACCATCACCGCACCCTAGAAGCAAAAGAAATTGAAAAAGTTTTCGATGAATATTTTCATTTATTTCCCTTTAAAAATCTTCCTAAAAAGGCCCAAGGATTTGATATGGGATGCGGAAGCGGTCGATGGGCAAAACTTGTCGCCTCCAAGGTTTTCAAGCTTCACTGCATCGACCCAAGCCCTAAAGCGCTTGAAACAGCTAAAAGGTCTATGGATGGCATAAAGAACGTCACATTTGAAGTAGGGTCCGTTAGCAGCAATAGTCTTCAAGAAAATTCCCAGGATTTTGGATACTCTTTGGGAGTCCTTCATCATATTCCAGACACTGAACAGGGCATTAAAGACTGCAGCCTTCTTTTAAAAAGCGGCGCACCTTTTTTGTTATATCTATACTATAATTTTGAAAACAGGCCTTTATGGTTTCGAATACTATGGAAAGCAAGTGATATCTTGCGCTACTTTATTGCTCGCCTTCCTTTCCCTTTAAAGAAATTAATCACGATCGCAATTGCAGGGATTTTCTATTGGCCGCTCGCCCGATTTTCTTTGATAGCAGAAAAACTCAACCTCCCCTATCACAATATCCCTCTAAACTACTACCGCCATAAACAATTTTACTTTATGAAAACGGATGCTTTAGATCGCCTTGGAACCAGTCTTGAAAAGCGGTTTAGCCGACAAGAAATTAAAGAAATGCTCGAACGCAATAACTTTGAAAAGATTACTTTTTCTACAAAAATGCCGCATTGGGTCTGCCTTGCCTATAAACGATAGGGGAGTTTTGAGAAAAAATAGAAAAAAAAGAGGATGTCAAAAAAAGAATAGATAGCAACCTATTCCTCAGTCACAATCAGCTTTGCCATTTTCTTCAACGCCTGAGTTTCACGAGCGTCCAAAGGATTCTGATAGAGTTTCCCCATAGTAATTTGGGCAGCGTCATTATCTTTCATACCGATTTGGCTAATCAATAAAGCCATCAACAACTTGGTATCATTATCGTTATTTTCTAAAAGCCGCTCATAAGTCTCTCGTGCTTCAGGATATTTTTTCTCTTTTAAGTATGCCTGGCCCAAAAGTTTATTGTATTCTTCTCGTTTTTCTGAAGAGGGAACATAGCCCCCTAAAGCGCGAAGCAATTCTTGATACTTCTGAAGGCCGCTCAATGCGTGGCCATAAGCCAAAAGAACTTCTGTTTTTTCGGAAGGATAAAGATCAAGGTATTTCTTTGCATACGTTTCAACCATCTCATAGGACCGATCATTCAAAAGAATTTTGACCAACATATTTAAAGCCTTCCCATGGCTATGACGAATAATATCATCACGTTGAAGGATAGAGCGCGCCTGGTCGAACTTCTTATGTTTTACAAAGGAAATCGCTTTTTGATATAGGACATCTATTTCATGATCCCCTTTGGATGTCCGCTCAATAGTGCTTTTAGGCTTTTCTTTTACTGGAACAGCAGTCTCTAAAGGCATCGGTTCTTTTTTGATTTCATGCTCTTTTTCTTGGTTATCCTGGCCTTCTTCTCCTGTTGGCTCATCCAAAGCTTTCTCCTGCTCTTCAAGCGCAGGAATATGAGCTGCTTCAACAGCAGCAGGCGAGTGCGCTGTCACTGCAGGAACGGGACTCGGCACAATTGGTTCAACAACCACAGCAACAGGAACTTTTGGTTCAGTGACCACAGGCTCTATAACAGTTGCTGGTCTTGGCAATTCGGAAGGCTTAGACGGTTTCTTTTCCCACAAAACAGAATAAAAAGAAATGCCGATCAGGCACAAAACCCCCAAAATCAAATAAAAACGCAGACGTTGCTTGGATGTTTGCTTTAAAACAAGAGAATCCTTAAAACAGAAATTATAAAACCTGTCTTTTAAAGCACTCAATCGATGGTGCGCCTTCATTGTAATCCATCTCCCATTATTCTATAAAGCAGGATAACAGATAGGGTCGCAATTGCAACGATAATAAACATTAAAAGAAGTTCATCAAACCGCGATACCGTTTTTTTCTCAAGATTTGGCGAAAGATCCATTGCTTTTTTAATAATATCTGTTGTAATTTGCGTTTTATTTTCTGCAGCCGCTATTGTTAAGGCTTTTTCCAAAATCAGGTTGACAACCCGTGGCACCCCTCGACTAAATTTATATAAATGGTAATGGGCTGTTTTGCTCAATACAATTCCATCAGGATGCCCTGCCATAACTAAACGCCGACAAACGTATTGATAACATTCGGAAAAACTGAGTGGCTGCAACGTATAAAGATACGAAATGCGTTGTTTGATTTGGCGTAAGGATTCCCGCTCTAAAAGCCTCATCAACTCGGGTTGACCGAACAAAAACATTTGGATCAGCTTCCGCTTGTGTGTTTCAAGATTGGTCAAAAGCCTGAGCGTTTCCAACGTATCCGCCCCCATTACTTGGGCTTCATCAATAATGCAAATAACTTGCTTTCTTTGGCGGGCCAATTCAATAAGACGAAGATTAATACTATTTGTTAAATGCGCCGCATCAACAGATGATATATCGATTAATAATTGTTCTGCAATATTCGTCAAAAGCGCTGTTGGTTCTAACTTTGGATTAGGAACATATAAAATTTCAATATGATCGATGTCATCCAAGGTTTGGAGTAATTTTCGACAAAGCATCGTCTTCCCAAGGCCAATTTCTGCTGTTACAACCACAAGACCCTCGCCATTTAATGCATTTGTCTTCAGTTGAGAAATAAGTTTTCCATACTGGTTAAAATCACAAAAAAAATCGGGATCAGGCGTGAGGGAAAAAGGCTTTTCCCTCAGCTTGAAAAATTCCATCATGTCGTGCATTGTTTATCCTTGAAAGGCTGATTGCATCGTCTTTTTAATTTCGTTCGCCCAAGTATCGTTCTTCACAACGATGGGCTTTAGAAGGATCACCAATTCGCGGTTTACTTTCGATCCACCCTTTTGCCCAAAGACGCCGTTCAAAATGCCCGTGCGATCCTTAATCGGCAAACCGTAGTTATCGAGGTCGATGTTGTTTTCCATCAATCCTCCAATAATCACTACCTGATCTGACTTGGCATTTACAATCGTATCGGCTTCACGCACGGTTGTTTTAGCAAGAGGAAGGTTTGTTACTTTACCATCAACGGTAAACTCCTTAGAATCACTTTCTACCCGGCTAATCACAGGATGAACATGTAATGAAATTTCTTCATTATCGCTAATTTGCGGCGTCACATCCATCGAAATTCCAGAAAAGAATGGCGTTAAGTCAATGCTGGACCCTGTCGTCATTGCTCCAGCACTTGCAACAGCATTTGAACTCGCATTCGTTGGATAATACGCATCACTTCCAACCTTAATCACCGCTTTTTGGTTATTGATGACCGAAATTCTAGGGCTTGATAGAACGGAAACTTTTCCTTGATGGGACAGTAAATTCATCACCGCATTAAAGGTGGTCCCTTTTGTGGCCGTCAAGGCAATCGCATTTCCAAAAGTAGATCCTGTATTGCTGGGTGATATTTTTGTAATATCTTGACCACTGGCAATATTAGTTGAAAATTTGGAATTACTTGCAAAAACACTGCCCCCCAGGTTGCTCCAGTTAATCCCTGTTGCATACTGATCGCTCAATTCAACATCCAAGATCTTTGTTTCTAAAATCACCTGGCGTTTCACGATTAATTGTGTCCGATAGAGATAGTCTTGGATTTTTGCCAGCTGATCCCTGTATCCTCGCACCACAACAAGACCCGTGTTGCGGTTAATGATGGATGATGGCGCGCTTGAATTAATACCCTGCGCGTTGTCTTTTGACTGATCTTTGGACTCTGGTGCAGCAGACGTTGGAGTTTGCTGAGCCGCTGCTGGAACTTTTGTATCCGCTAACAACAAATTAATGGTTTGCTCTAAATCTTCCCAGAACTTTGCATCCATTTCTGTTGTCACTTGACTTCCAGAGCGATTATCAACCCCTGAACTGCCGCTACTATCATTTATAGAGATTGCTGGGTTAATCGATGTACTGGATGTTCCTTTTCTTTTGATATCAAGGTAATTGATGATGAAAATTTTTGTTTCCAACTTTGGCTTTGCAATACGATACCCATAACTTGTTTTTTCAAATTCATATCCATAGCCTTCTTGCAAGGCTTGGAAAACTTCTTTAATGGATGCATTCGTCAAACTAAGGGTAATAGGGTCACTGAGATCTTTATCCATCACAATTCCAACCTCATAGGTCTGAGAAAGCATAGAGAAAAAGTTTCCTGGCTCTTCTTGATTCACCACTAAATTACATCTTAAGGCATCTTCCGCAACATCAAGATCAATCTTGGGCCCTGTATCTTTTAAAATATCAAGCGAGGCACTTAAAATGTCAGATGTTTCTTCAGCAGTAGGAACCTTTGTTGCCTCCTTCAAAGCATCTTGCATATCTTGAATATTTTTTTTATGGCTTTCATCCAAGCGTTGACTGTCGCATCCCCCAAGGAAACTAAGAAGTGTTCCAAAAACAAGAATATTATTTGTGCGAAGTTTCATCTGTCCTGCCCCCTAATATTTTTTTTTTATTTATTATTTTAATTTTTACATAATTACGTGTCAGCTACAACAGAATTTTTGAGTTGTGTGAATTTTTTTGTATTTTCCCTTAATAAAAGCCCCACCATAAGAAAGGTTTTTATGGTGGGGGAAATGATGTACGCCATACAAATTAACGAAGCCAGCCATGTGGCTTACAAAACTTGTTCCAATCTTCTTCTAAAGATGCTTTTTCTTCCGGTTTTGCTGTTTGCAAATTTCCTTTTAACGGCCTACAAATATTCGCATTCGGTGGTGATGGCGGCGCCCAAGCCCCCGCTGCAAAAAAGAAAACTCCCATAAGGGCTAATAGCCCATAAACTTTTTTCACAATATTCCTCCCTTTTTTATTACTTATATTCAAGTATAAACTAAATTAAGGAGAATTAAAATGCTCTATTGTAAATCAAAAAATAGCCTATGCGGGAAGACACAGAGAACGGCTTGAATCCGCTTTCATAAATGTAATAATTTCCATCACATAGGGATTTGACCCAAAAAGCTCACTAACATCTTGGATACGCTCTGCAAGGGTGCCTTCATTGGCGAACAAAAGACGATACGCTCCTCGAAGTTCATGAATTGTTTGACGGTCAAGCCCTCGACGCTTTAGCCCAACCAGGTTCAATCCGCAAAGTCGTGCCCGATTTCCCATCACAGATCCATAGGGAATAACATCATTTTCAATGCCTGACATTCCCCCAATAATCGCCCCATGCCCAATCCGTACAAATTGATGAACCCCAACCATTCCCCCAATGTTGGCAAAGTCACCCACCTGAACATGCCCCCCAAGGGTTGCATTATTCGTCAAAAGAACCCCATTTCCGACGATACAATCATGAGCAACATGGGCCGCAACCATAATCATGCAGTCGTTACCAATAAGGGTTTCCATGCCCCCTTTTTCAGTTCCAGGGTGAATCGTGACATGCTCGCGAATCAAACACCGAGCCCCTATTTTAACCCATGAGGGTTCCCCTTTATAGCTTCGATGCTGGGGAAGATGTCCAATGGCAGAAAAAGGGAAAATTTTTGTTCCCTGCCCTACGTGGACGCGCTGCGCCAAAGACACATGAGAAACTAATTCAACGTCATCTTCTAAGGTCACATGGGGCCCCACATGACAGAAAGGACCAACCGTCACATTTTTTCCAAGAACAGCTTTTGGGTCAATAAGAGCGGTTGGGTGAATCATTTTGAACTCTCACCCTCTGCAATCATTGCAGAAAAGGTTGCTTCCGCCATTAAGGCATCCTCTACTTTGGCAACCGCTGAAAATTTCCAAATCGGCCCGCGAGACTGAACTTTTTTTACGTGCAATCGAAGGGTGTGGCCCGGAAGAACAGGTTTTCTAAACCGTGCCTGCTCAATAGACATAAAATACACAAGCTTGTTAGACGCTGAATCTTTATAGGCAGAATGCATCACAACAATCCCTGCCGTCTGGGCCATAGCTTCAACAATTAAAACTCCTGGCATCACGGGCGCATCTGGAAAGTGTCCTTGAAAAAACCATTCATTCATGGTTACATTTTTAATACCAACCGCTTCTTCACCCTCAATAATGTCAACGACTTGATCAACCAATAACATCGGATAACGGTGGGGAATCAAAGATTGAATTTGTTTAATATCTAGTTTCATCTGTTTTCTTTCTATTTCTTGTCTTGTTTCTGAGTAAGTTTATGGAGAATAACACTTGTTCTATGCCATTGGTGAATGGGAACACAAGGGATTCCACCCATGACAGACCCATCCGGAATATCTCGCATCACACCACTCTTGGAAGCAATTTTAACATTTTTTCCAATTGTCACATGATCTGCAATTCCTACCTGCCCACCAATCATAGAAAAATCACCAATCACTGTGCTTCCAGCGATTCCAACTTGCGCAACAAGCACACATCCACGACCAATTTGGACATTATGACCAATTTGTATAAGGTTATCAAGACGCGTCATTGAACGGATAATAGTATCTCGAAGCCCTCCCCGATCAATCGTACAACAAGCGCCAATATGAACATTGTCTTCTATAATCACGCGGCCAATTTGGGGAATATCTAAAAATCCCTCTGGTGTCACTGTAAAGCCAAAACCAGCTTGACCAATTGCCGCATTTTGGTGAATGACAACATGACTTCCAATGAGCGCACATTGAATCGCAACGCCTGCATGAATTTCAGAGTGCTTTCCAATAACAACGTTGGGTCCAATAACAACATTAGGCCCTAAAAATACGCCGTCTCCAATCTCTGCGCCCTCTCCAATGACAACGCCAGGGCTTATGGTTACGTTCTGACCGATTTTAGCCTGGAGAGACACAGAAGGCATTCCGGATGCAAACGCTTTCACAAAGGGGTGAGGGTAAAGGTATTGTATACTTCGGGTAAAATCAATTTCTACTCTTTTTGAAAAGAGAACATTTGGCAACGATGACGTAAGTTCCAAAGCCAAAGCTTCATCTACTAAGAAAATCATCGAAGGCCATTCTTCAACAACAGAAAGGTTTTTCTTAGTCTTTATGAAACTCAGACAGCCTTCTTTTGGTTCTTCAATCGAACAGACATCATCAATTTTTAAAGATTGATCAAGAGAAGAAGAGGGTGCTAAGTCAAGATAACGGCATAAATCCCCAAGCGTTACACCCTCTTTTTTAATAAAAAACCGTGAATCACTCATCTCCAAGCCTTTCACATCCCTCAAAGGTTAATAAAAGTGGATTTGGCTTTGCTTTAAGCGCATCAATAAGGTCTTCTGTTAAATTAAGGCTAGGCAATCCGTAGGCGATACTTTCTTTCAAAAGAATGATTTGGATTGATTTTTTCCGAGCAAGGGCCTCTATTTCTGTCTCTAGAAGTCGCTGCAAAGAATCGTTCGCCTGTTCATAAACTTCCCCAATACACCGCTTTTTACTTTCGACAGTTTTTTGGATTTTTAGAACTTTTTGATTAAAAGCATCCCATTGTTCTTCAAATTTTTTGACACAGTCTTCTTGTTTTACGGAATCAGCTTTTTGGTCTTTTTTTGAGGATGATTCTTCTAAACGCACTCGTTCTTTTTGAAGTGCTTGCCCTTCCTCCCTTAATACTTTTTCAAGCCCAGAATACCTCTTTTGAAGTTTGTTGAGCATTGCCTCAAGTTCTTTTTTAGGCGCGTGGAATGAAGGAACTGATTCCCAAACTATCTTCGGGTCAAAAAAGGCAACTCGAGTCTCACCTTTGTCCCCATATGCAAAGGCTTGAAGATCAAAGAACCCGAGAATCACCCATACAATACAAAGGAAACGGTACAGCATCTTTCTTAAAAACGACCTGTTCCAAAATTCAAGAGTACCAATTGTTCTTTATCCCCTTTTTGCTTCGAAATTGGGAAACCAAAGTCAAGTCGGATAAGCCCCATAGGGGTCGTCCAACCAAACCCAAACCCTGCAGCAATACGAAAGGCCTTAAAGTTATAGACATTGCTGTCTTTCATTTTTGTGTCCCACGTTGTCCCGCTATCCACAAATGCACACCCCTTTAATCCTACTTCACTTGGAAGTCCAACAGGGAAGGTAACTTCAGCCGACGCTGTTACAAACCGATCTCCCCCTAGGGCATCAAAGTTTCCATATTTAGAACGAGGTCCAACACCCGCATATTCGAATCCACGAAGGTCACCACCTCCAAGAGTAAACTTATCAACGATACGAAGTTTCTTACCGCCCAGTCCCGCAATCATGCCAATCTCTGTATCGAAATGGGCTGTTACTTCATCGATCGGGGTATAGTAAATTGTTCCCCCGATGGTATGACGGTGATATTTTACTGTTCCCCCTACCCCAGAAAAATCGTTTGAAAGACTAAGCGCATAGCCTTCTGTCGGTGCAAAACGAAAATCTCGACGATCGTACATAAGGCGATGACCAATCATGGAAGAAATAGCTTTGCCCTCTTGTTCTTTAACCTGAGGTGCAGCGTCTGCCTTGACGTGTTCAATACGTTCACGGGTTAAACTATAAGACCAACGTTGCCCTAAAAACTCTGAAAGGTTATAGCCAACCCATGTCCGTGCACCAATGTTATTTCGAGTGAAAGAGCTTTCGCTTTCTTGGTCACGACGTCCATAGTCAAACCCAATACCTACCTCTAAATCTTTGTCCAAGAAATAAGGATCCGCCAAAGAAATATCGACGTTACGGCTTTTTTTAGCAACCTGAACACGACTTCCAAAGGAATAGGCACGACCAAAAAGATTGCGCTCGCGTAATTGAACCATTCCTAAAGGACCGTCTAAGGTTGAATACCCGACACTAAAGTTAATTTCACCCGTTGATTGTTCTTCAACTTCTGTCTCAATATCGACTTGGTTCTTACCGTCTCCAACAGGTTCTTGGGTAATATCAACTTTCTTAAAATATCCAAGATTTTGGATATTACGGTCAGAGGCCTTCAAACGACTGGCGCTATAAGCATCGCCTTCTGATACCATAAACTGACGACGAATAACCCGATCAATCGTTCGCGTGTTTCCCTTGATTTTCACCTTATTGATAAAGACCTTTGGTCCTTCTTCTAATTTATATTTGATGCCTACTGTATGCGTCTCTTCGTTTTTAGTAGGCAAAGGCCGTACATTCACAAAGGCATAGCCATGATCTCCTGCCAATTCAGACAAGGCAATCGTATCCTTTTCAATCACATCCGTTGAATACCAATCCCCTTTCTGCGCTTTTAAGGCTTTTTCAAAAAGCGCGGAGGGAAGTTTTGGAAAGTTACTATCAACCTCAATATCACTAAAGCGATAGCGTTCCCCTTCTTCAACGGTGAAGGTGATGATAAAGGCGTCTTGTTCAGGGACAAGTTCTGCCGTTGCCGATAGAACTTTAAAATCGGCGTATCCTTTCCCACGATAGAATTTCCTCAAATTGTCACTATCCATGTCCAATTTGTTAGGATCATACACGTCTGTCGTTGAAAAGAACTTCCACCAGGCGGATTCTGTTGTTGTTATGATGCTCTTCAACCGATCTGCGGAATACCGCTTGTTCCCTGCAAACTTAATAGCCCGTATCTTAGCAACGACTCCTTCTTCGATCTCAAAGACAACGTCAACCCGATTCTGATCAAGCTTAATTACTTTTGGCGAAACCTTTGCCGCGAAATATCCCTTATGCTTATAGATTTCTAAAATACGCCGGACTTCAAACTGTACTTTATCCTTCGTTAAAAGTTGCCGGGGTTTTAATTGAACTTCTGCTTCCAAAATTTTATCAGTCACACTTTTATTGCCTTCAAAGGCCACCCGATTAATACTGGGGTTTTCAACAACACGCACCCGAAGCATGGACCCAACACGTTCTACATGCACATCTGTGAACAATTTGGATTTAAAAATCTCTTTAAGGTCGCTATCAATATCTGCTTGAGTCGCCATGCTTCCCTTTTTAAGGGTCATATAACTTAAAATCGTATCGGATTCAATGCGTTGATTTCCCTCAACAATAACACCATCAATACGCGCAGGGGTTTCCCCGTAACACAGCGATGCCCAAACAAGAGAGGCCCCAAAAAGAAGCTTAAATGACTTTGTATAATTTTTCATAAAAATACCCCTTAAAAAACTAATTTATTGAAAGAAGGATGCTACCCAAGCGAAAACTTTAAAGCGCACTAAATCATTCCAGTGACTATAAACCATCATAGCCAACAAGAAATAAAGACCTATTTTATAAGCTAAATCTTGTATTTTTTCACTAACAGGTCGACCCCGAACAACTTCAATTCCATAGAACAAAAGGTGTCCACCATCCAGAACAGGTATAGGGAATAAATTCAAAACTCCCAGATTTAAAGAGAGTAACCCCATAAATCCAATCAGAGAGAAAAATCCCTCGCTCCAGGCTTCTTTGGCCAGCTTTGCAATACTTCCAAGCCCCCCAATTCTTTTTGAATCTTCGGCCCCTACAATAAAGTTCCAGAAAGTTTGAAGCATCTGAACAGCTACAAGGCCCGTACCAACAATCGCCCCCGTAAAAGCAGACCAAACCGTTTTGGGTTCACGGTAGGGCATAATTCCAATAATCCCCATTCCATCCCGGTCAATAGGGGTCAAAGTCACATCAATCTGATCACTGCCCCTTGCATAAGTCACGGCAACAGGAACCCCAACTTTCTTGGAAATAATACGTCTTAAATGTTGAAAATCATCAATGGCCTCGCCATCCAATTTTAAAATTTTATCTTGAGGACGAAGGCCCGCTGCCCACGCAGGGGCATCCACTTCCATTTGACCAACGGTTGCGTCCAATCGAGGTTCCCCGGTATAAATAAAAACAATCCAGAAACAAAGAACTGTGACCAAAATATTCGCAAGAGGGCCTGCCCCTACTACAGCAATTCTCTGCCAAACATTTTTCCCTGCTAGAGTTTCTTGTTGCTCTGCTGGGGTCAGTGTCTTCATTTTTTCAAAATCAACAGCGCTTGAAGCGTCAGCATCCCCAAACATACGAACATAGCCCCCAAGAGGAATGAGACTAACCTTCCAGCGTGTCTTGTGACGATCTGTCCACCCAAATAATTCACGACCAAAACCAATAGAAAAAACTTCTACACGCACGCCGTTTAATCGAGCCGCCGTATAATGCCCCAGTTCATGAAGAAACACTAAAATTGTTAAAACGACTAAAACGGGAAAGACCCAAGAAAAACTTGCGCCAAGTGTTGCTAAAATATCCATAAATTACCTTTCTCTACGACTCTTAAGAGGTCCACTGAAGCCACCATTCTTCGATATTGGGGGCAAAATCATTAAACATGGCTGGCGCAGCATGGATCATCCACACAATGACAGGCAAAACAAACAAATATCCATCAAAGCGATCTAGAAATCCACCGTGCCCCGGAATCCATCTTCCAGAATCTTTAACATGATGATACCGCTTAATCAAAGATTCTATTAAATCCCCTAGCACAGACACAAGCCCCACAACAAGTGCCGCAACTGACATATAAAGAGGAGGCGTTTCTGCCACTAAGATTTTATATCCAAGTCCCCCCAAAAGAACAGCCGCTAGTAACCCGCCCAAAAAACCTATCCAAGTTTTATTGGGACTAATTTCTGGTATCATTTTAGGCCCACGAAGCAATGATCCAACAATATATCCCCCAATATCGCTGCCTGAAACGACAAGAATGATCCATATCAAAACAGCCGTTGCATTTTCATAAGAAAAAAGCATCCAAGCAAACAGAGTAAAGGGAACACCAAAATAAATAAGAGCCAGACTTCCCCATAAAAATCGCCGATGCCAAGCAAACCAACTTAAGAAAACACCAAAACTCGCACTGGCAATTAAAAGGCCTAAACTCAATCGAAGAAATCCCAGATGGGCATTGTACATAGCATAAAAAATGGTGGGAACAATGATCAGGAAAATAATGCGACGCTCTATTTTGCAAATCGTCAACCATTCGTAAGTCAAAAAGCCAACAATCACCCCTGACAAAATCATCAATCCCCAAGGACCTACAACCATAGCCCCTGCAAGAATCCCTAAAATAGCAAGAGCAGAGAAAAACCGAGGCCGCAAATCACCAAAAACTAAGCGTTTCATTTTTTATTCCCCAAACCGTCTTTGGCGCTTATCGTACTCAACAAGAGCATTTTTGTAACATTCTTTGGAAAAATCAGGCCACCATACTGGCGTAAAATAAAGTTCCGCATAGGAAAGTTGCCACAGCAAAAAGTTACTGATTCTAAATTCTCCACTGGGACGAATTAAGAAATCAGGATCTGGCATTCCTTTAGTATCTAAGGCGTTATTAAAAGTTTCTTCTGTTATCATGTCTCTCTCTAAAGATCCTTCTTCAACTTGTTTTAGAAGGAACTGTGCCGCACGAACAATTTCTTGTCGGGCGCCATAATTTAAAGCAATCGTTAGTTGTAGGGCTGTGTTGTCCTTTGTCATGTCCTCTCCTTCTTCGATAAGCGACACAACTTTTTTAGACAACTTACTCTTTTCTCCGATCATTTTTAAGCGGATATTTTGCTTATGTAAAGCGTGAATTTCTTTTTCAAACAATCTTTCCATTAATAAGAAAAGTCCAGAAACCTCAGTTTTATCCCGATTCCAATTTTCAGATGAAAACGCAAAAACCGTCAAATACGGAATTTTTTGAGCCATTGTTTCTTCTATCACACCCCTTAAAGCTTCAGCGCCAGCTTCGTGACCCTTCAAAATATGGAAGCCTTTGGTTTTCGCCCAGCGACGATTGCCATCCATAATAATTGCGACATGCTTTGGAAGTTTGACCATCAAATACTCTAGGTCAATTAGATATGCATAATATCTTGTTCTTTTTTCAACGCCGCTTCATCAATAAGTTTTACATACTTATCGGTCACGTCTTGAATTTTTGTGGACCCACGGTGAAGATCATCTTCAGAAATGGTCTTATCTTTTTCCATTTTCTTTAAGCTATCAATCCCATCACGACGCACATTCCTTAAGGAAACACGGGCTGCTTCCGCATGCTTTGCCACAAGTTTCACATAATCCTTTCGGCGCTCTTCGCTTAAATCCGGCATAGGAAGACGAATCACTTCCCCCTCTGTTACAGGGTTGATACCCAAATTTGAGTCAAGAATCGCTTTCTCAACTGTTTTCACCATGCTTTTATCCCAAACCTGAACTGTTAAAAGTCGGGCATCGGGTACGTTGATGTTGCCCACTTGATTCAAAGGCATTTTGCTTCCGTAGGCGTTCACAAAAATACCATCCAGAATCGCAGGATTAGCTCGTCCTGTCCGAATGCCTTGGAATTCTCGTTTTAACGCCTCAAGCGTTGCTTTCATTTTTTCTTCAACCATTTGGATATGACTTTGCATGTTTATTCCCCTTTTTCCATACGTGTAACAGTTCCGCGCCCTTCTAAAATTTCAGACACGATCTCTTCTTCAAAAAATGACCCGACCATCACCGGCAGATCTCCCTCTTTTGCAAGCGCAACAGCGGTTGCATCCATAACAGCATACCCCTTTGATAAAACCTGTTGAAAAGTAACTCGATCAAATCGGATGGCATCTTTATACTTCTTAGGATCCTTATCATAGACCCCATCAACCTTGGTCAACTTTAATAAAAGGTCGCACTTCATTTCAAGGGCTCTTAAGGTCGCAGCTGTATCCGTTGTAAAAAAAGGACTCCCCGTCCCCGCAGCAAAAAGAACAACATACCCTTTATCTAAAAAAGCCCGTGCCGTGTGCTCCAAATAATTTTCGCAAAGGCTTGGAACAGAAACGCCAGAAAAAACAACGCATTGCATCCCTTTTATTTCAAAAGCACCCTTCAAAACAAGAGCGTTCATTAAGGTTGCAAGAATCCCAACTTTGTCAGCGTCTGAACGTTCCAAAAAATCGAGTGTATTCTCTTTTCCACGCCAAATATTCCCGCCACCAACCACCAAAGCAACCTGACATCCTTTAGCTTGGGCATTTTGGACATGAGACAAAAGCCGGTTTATGGCCGTTTTGTCCATAAAAACAGAGGAATCCCCTTTCAAGGATTCCCCCGATATTTTTATTAAAAGACGTTTAAAAGATGGCTTTGCCATACAATCCCCTCCTCCGGGGTTTTGAATCAGCGACTGAGAGACGCTACTTCTTCTACAAAATTATCTTCTTTTTTCTCAATGCCTTCACCTAATGCAAACCGCAAAAAGCCATCAATTTTAATTGATGTACCCATTTTTGCTTCTGCTTTTTTGATCACATCCTTGATCTTGCTTTCGCCATCGATCACGAAAGTTTGCTCAAGCAAAACGCTTTCTTCATAGAATTTCCGCAAACGTCCTTCAACCATTTTTCCAATAAATTCCTCTGGCTTGCCACTTTGACGCGCTTGATCTGTAATAATATCACGTTCGCGATCTAAAAGAGCGGGATCCAACTCTTCAACCGAAACAGATTGAGGATTTGTTGCTGCAATATGCATGGCAATTTGCTTACCAAGAGTTTCGAGTTCTGCTTTGCTTCCACTCGACTCAAGCGCTACCATAACACCAAGCTTTCCAAGGCCCTCTTGGATTGCAGAATGCATATACCCAACAACAACGCCTGGGCTAACCCCCATTGTCCCTAGACGGCGCAATGCCATATTTTCACCAATTACGGCAATCATATTGGTCAGTTCTTCTGAAACAGTTCGATTCGTTCCATGCCCATAAGGCAAATCACTTAAAGATTCTAAATCTTTTTTATGAGAAAGGGCTAACGCAGTTACATTCTTCACATAGCCTTGAAACTGATCATTTCTGGCAACGAAATCTGTTTCAGCATTCACCTCAACAAGGGCGCCATTAGACCCATCGGTCAAAAGACCCACAAGACCCTCTGCTGCTATACGTCCTGCTTTTTTGGACGCTGCCGCCAATCCCTTCTTCCGAAGCCAATCAACCGCGGCTTCCATATCGCCATTGGTTTCAAGTAACGCCTCTTTACATTTCATCATCCCAGCCCCTGTTTTCGTGCGGAGCTCTTGGATTAAAGCACTGGTAATTTGTGTCATTATTTTGCTCTTATATCTTTTACTATTTACTCTTTGACCGCTTCTTCTACGACAGGAAGAACTTCTTCGACCTCTGGCTTATCAGAAATCTCGGCTTCTCCCTTAGCTGTTCTTGAAGTCTTTTTTACCACTTCGACTTTTTTAGGAGCTGCTTTCCCTTTAGCTCCCTTCCTTGGAGCAGAAGCGTCTAAAATCTCTTCTTCTGGGTTTTCACTTTCACCCAAATCAACACCAGAGCGCGTTGCTTCCATTTGAAGACCAGCAAACACAGCGCCAGCAAAAAGACGGGCATAAAGCTCAATCGCACGAGACGCGTCATCGTTTCCAGGAATAATATAGTCCACACCATTAAATTTAACGTTTGTGTCGACAACAGCAATCACTGGAATTCCAAGCTTGTTGGCCTCTTGAATCGCCAATTCTTCACGGTCACAATCGATAAGACACACAAGGTCAGGGCGCCCTGCCATGGTACGAATACCACCCAAAGCAAGCGTTAGCTTTTGCTTTTCCCGTTCCATCTTTAAAATTTCTTTTTTAGTAAACCCGCTCGTATCTTTTGAAAGAGATTCTTCCAAGATATCTAGGCGTTTAATAGACTTTGAAATAGTCCCCCAGTTAGTTAACATTCCTCCTAGCCAACGATGATTTACATAATACTGACCAGTCGATGAAGCAACTTCTGCAATTTTATCGGCAGCTTGACGCTTTGTTCCAACGAACAACACGCGTCCCCCTTTAGCAATAACATCACGAATAACCTCTAGGGCCTTGTGAAGCATAGGGACAGTTTTTTCAAGATCGATAATATGAACCCCGTTTCTGACACCAAAAATATAAGGAGCCATCTTTGGGTTCCAACGACGAGGGTGGTGGCCGAAGTGGACACCTGCTTCTAAGAGTTCGCGCACTGAAAATGCAGGGACAGTCATTTTAATTTCCTTTTCCGGTTTAACCGCCGTAGGCGCCTTATTTCCAACCACTGGAAACACCGAAGGGGGATATACCCCAAGCCTACGTGTGGATTTCGTTAACAATGGGTAGATATATAGACCAATTTTAAAGGCTTTGCAAGGGGGTCTAGAAAAAAGATGAATGTAGATCAATAGACTTCTTGCCTCTCCCTCTGTGATTTTCTCTTTTTCCTCCAAAAAAGAGAAAAAACAAAATTTTTTCAACTGAATAAAGCTTTCCTTTTGGTGATTGGTTTCTGTAAAGTAGCTCAAGGACTAGCGACTGTGCTGGTAT
>VGCX01000003.1 GCA_016869935.1 Alphaproteobacteria bacterium | reverse complement strand
AAGAAACATTAGGTTTGACAAAAGACGTGCCTGATGAATTTGAAGTTACAAGGCACCATGCGCTCGAAATTCCTGCTGATATGGATATTAAAACACCAGGGGCAACCCTTGAGGTATTAGAGCGTATTGATATTGAAACAATCCTTGTTCCCCATGATCGAAATACACGGGACGTTTTAACACCAGGAGAGGAAAAGCTTTTAGCCGTTCTTCAGGTAGAATCTTACCCTGAAATTAAAAATACTGTGAACCAAGACCTTAATATTCCCCCATCAAAAGTTAAAACGCTTCAAGAAAAGGCAAAGAGCATTGTTATGTTTTGGAAGTCTTCTGATAAAAAGAAACCAGCGAAGATTATTTCTGCGAAAGACGAAATGAAACGTTTGGAAAACCATGGCGTACCAGCATAAAATCGATGGATGTTTTGCGTCTCTTTTAGGCGAAACCCATGGTCTTAAACAAGAGGTTCTAGAAGATCTTCGCCCTGTTGCTCTTGATGCTCTGTTAAAGTTTCAACGATTGTACCAAGAAGGGTCTCTCCCTCATTTTATGGTGCCATTTTCTAGAAAAGATTTGGTGGAAGCTTCCCCTTTAGTCTTAAAATTTCAAGATGAATTTTCAGATGTCATTCTTCTTGGAACAGGGGGCTCTAGCTTGGGTGGACAAACTCTTTCAGGGCTTGCAAATATGACGGCAACCCGTCTTCATTTTATGGATAACATCGATCCTCATACATTTTCTAATTTGCTCTCAAGAATTGATCCCAAAACAACTGGGGTTATTGCTATTTCAAAATCCGGATCAACGGCAGAAACCTTGCTTCAGTTTTTAACCTGTATAAATCATTGGCGGACGCATCTTTCGGAGCAATCTCTTTCTCATCACTTTTTGGTGATAACAGAGAAGAAAAGCTCCCCCCTTTATCGGTTTAAAGAACGCTATGATTTGTCGTTCATTGAACATGATCCCAACTTAGGAGGACGATTTTCGATCTTTTCCTTAGTGGGTCTTTTTCCGGCTCTTTTGGTTGGTGTTGATGCTATTAATTTTCGCCAAGGAGCAGCAAGCCTTATAGAGCAAATGACAACGTGTTCTAATATTTTAGAATTTGCTCCCTCTGTTGGAGCGAGTCTTTCCTATGCTTTTTGGAAGGATCATCAAAAAACAATTTCCGTCATGATGCCTTATGTGGATCGGTTGCAATTCTTTTCAAAATGGTATCGACAATTATGGGCAGAAAGTCTTGGAAAAAATGGAAAAGGCACAACGCCCGTTGATGCCCTGGGTGCAGTTGATCAACACAGCCAGCTACAACTTTATCTTGATGGGCCCCGGGATAAATTTTTTACTATTTTAACAACGGATATGAAGCAAAAAAATCTTTCCTATCTCCCATCTCATCTTATTAATGATAGCGATCTTCAGTATCTTTATGACAAGTCTCTTGGAGACTTAATGGAAGCAGAACAAAAGGCAACGATTGAAACACTGATTAAAAACCAATGCCCCACACGTGTCATCCACGTTCCTGAAATAACGCCTTATGCCTTAGGCGCGCTTTCCATGCACTTTGTTTTAGAAACTCTTTTTATGGCGGAGTTTTTAGGGGTTGATCCTTTTAATCAACCAGCGGTTGAAGAGGGAAAAGTTCTTGCCAAAAAATATCTGTTGGAAGGGGCGTAAATGTCTTTAAAGATTCGTCGTCTTCCTTCTCATCTTGTGAATCAAATTGCAGCAGGAGAAGTTGTTGAAAGACCAGCTTCTGTTGTTAAGGAAATGGTTGAAAATGCCATCGATGCTGGAGCGACACAAATTGATGTAATTGTCAGGGACGGGGGGAAAAGCTTTATCTGCGTTAAGGATAATGGGTGTGGGATGGTTCCTGACGATATGATTCTTTCCGTTGAACGTCATGCAACCTCTAAACTCAATGACGATAATCTTTTTAATATTCATACCCTTGGTTTCCGCGGAGAAGCCCTTCCTTCAATCGCGTCCATTAGCCGTCTTATGCTTACAAGTGGCGTAAAAGACTCAAAAGAAGCATGGGCATTAAAAATAGAAGGGGGTGCTGTTGGGTCTTTAGAGCCAGCCCCCTATAGATCTGGAACGCAGGTAGAGGTTCGAGATTTGTTTTATGCAACCCCTGCTCGTTTAAAGTTTTTAAAAATGGCGGCAACAGAAGTGCAGCATAGTGAAGACGCACTGCAACGTCTTGCCATGGCTTATCCTCAGATTGGATTCTCTTTAAAAACGGAAAATCGAACGGTACTAGATTTGCCGCCTTGTTCAAGTGATGAGTCAGGCCAACTCGATCGTCTTCAGTCTATTCTTGGAAAAGAATTTAAAGATAATTCCCTTCCCGTGTTTTTAGAAAAAGGGGGGATTACTGTTCGGGGATTTATCGGTCTTCCAACTCTTAATCGGGCGAATGCCCAGATGCAATTTTTGTTTGTTAATGGGCGTCCTGTTAAAGACAAGGTTTTGACAGGTGCTGTGCGTGCAGCCTATCAAGATTATCTTGCCAGAGACCGTCATCCTCTTTTATGTCTTTTTTTGACGATGCCTCCTCTTGTTGTTGATATGAATGTTCACCCATCAAAGATAGAAGTGCGCTTTCAAGATAGTAGCCTTGTCCGTGGTCTTTTGGTCAGTGCTTTACGTCAAGCCCTGTCAACGATGGGCCATCGGTCATCAACGGCTTTAACCCAAGAAACGGTTGAAGCATTTCACCCCGTTATGGCGCAAGCAGTAACCTATCCAAGCGTTGCTAGAAAACCATTGTTTCAACCCAATCAATCTAGGCCTTCCTATACCCAACAGACATTACCAGGTCTTGATTTAAAACCAGTGGTTAAATCAGAGCCAATCTCTTTTACCATTGAAAAATTTTCATACCCCTTAGGGGCAGCTTGTGCCCAGATTCATGAGACTTTTATCGTTTCTCAAACAGAAGATGGTATTGTGGTGATCGATCAACATGCAGCCCATGAACGATTGGTTTATGAAAAGCTTAAAGAAAATTTAAACAACGGTATTCCCCGTCAGTTGCTACTCATACCCGAAGTTGTAACGATGGCTGAGAAAGATCGTGCGGCCCTTTTAAGTCGCGCTGAAGAATTTGAAGATTTTGGCCTTGTTATCGAAGCCTTTGGGAATGATGCGATTTTAGTTCGAGAGGTACCCCTGCTTTTAAAGAATGTGTCAGCGGAAACGCTCCTTAAAGACCTTGCGCAAGAAATTGAAGAATGGGGAAATGCTTTTTCGTTAAAGGAAAAAATAGAAGAAGTGTGTTCAACGATGGCGTGCCATGGAAGTATCCGTTCTGGTCGAAAAATGACGATCCAAGAAATGAATGATTTGCTACGTCAAATGGAAAAGGTGAACAGTTCGGGTCAATGTAACCATGGTCGCCCAACCTATGTGGAACTTAAATTGCAGGATTTAGAGCGCCTGTTTGGGCGACGTTAGTTTTGAAATCTTGTATTAGATCTTGAATTGTTTTCCCTTGATTGTTTCGTGCATAGAAATCAATACCATAATGGTTTAAAAGATTCATAATTTCTTCAAAGTCTTCTTCGGTATAAGAATCTTTAGATGAAGAGAAAAGGGTGTTTTTAGTCATATATCCCAAAAAGGCTTCGTGTAAGGCTGTATTCCCTTCGTTATTGATTGCTTTAATGTTAGCACCATTTTTTAAGAGCTCCTCTACAATTTTAACGGATCCATAGAAGCTTGCTTTCAATAGAGGTGTATCTCCTCCAGCATCTTTTTCGTCGATCATTGCGCCTTTTTCTATTAAGACCCTAGCAATATCTACATTTCTATGTACGCATGCAATCATGAGAGGGCTCCAGCAAAATTTTTCTATTTTTAAATGTGTTTTAAAGTTTCCGTTAATATCTAATCCATGATTAATTAAAAATTTGACAAGCTCTGTGGAAGATCTTTTTGATTCGCAGGCTAAATGAAGGGCCGTTTTTCCTAGTGCTGTAACAGAGTGAATATTTGATCCAGCCTCTAGAAGCTCTTTTACGCGATTAAGATCACCATTGCTGCAAGCCTCAAAAAAAGAAAATGTTAGAAAAAATTCACCTTCTTGCCCTGGATGAATGTCTCTAGATAGTTCTTTTTTAATACCCTCAGGATTAAAATTCTGTAAATGCTTTAAAAGTGCCTTGTCAGATTGTTTGACATGAGAGCAAGATGCATTAGTGATAATTATAAGTATCAAATATAAGTAACGCACAGTTTTGTTATCCCATTAAAAATAGAAACTATCTTAAATATAGTTTTCAAATTTTTACAGTCAACCCTTCTTGAAAGTTTTTTGCCAATTAAAATGAAAAAACATCTAGAAAAAATTTTCTATCCAACAGACTCTAATTCTCCCCGATTTCCAAAAGGAAATTTCTTTAAAAAGGGAATTAAAACCATTCCCGGCAAAGCAACACCAATAGTGATTAAAAAGAATAAAGGCCAATCCCCCTTTAACTGATCGACAATCCATCCACTAATACTTGCAATAAAGGACTGGGCAGACCAAATAGAGGTGAAAAGGGCAAATTGAGTCACTGCATGAGACATATGACAGAGCCTTGTAAGGTAAACAAAAAAGGCAGCAGTACTCATTCCGCCTGTAATATTTTCAACGGCAATTGCTGTATAAAGTATCGTAATATCATTTCCTGTATAAGCTAAAACTATAAACATACAGTTGGAAACTGTGTGGAGGATGCCACAGACTAAAACACCCCTAAAGACATCTAGTCGGCGAACAAGCGCTGCCCCTAAAAATCCCCCAACAACACTTGCAAAGACACCGAAAACGTTGGTAACCGTTGCAATTTCTGCTTTTGTAAATCCAATTTCTATATAAAAAGAATTTGCCATATTGTTGATCATAGCATCTGCTAAACGATAAAGAAGAATGAATAGGACGGGAATACACCAAAGGGGGGAGCGGGTTACAAATTCCGTAAAGGGTCTGACGACTGTGTGATAAATAATGCGCTCTGGCTTTGGGCGTTCTTCGGGTTCTGGATTGAAGAAAACGGCAATAATACCAACAATGATTAAAAGAGCCATGACGCTATAAGCAAGGGGCCATGAAAAATAATGGGCAAGATAAAGAGTCCCAGCTTTTGCTGTAATGGATCCTAAACGATATCCAAAAATCAACATCCCGATTCCTGGAACGGATTCTTTGGTGCTTAGAATTTCAATACGGTAAGCATCCACAATAATATCTTGGGTTGCTGCTAAACAAGCCAACGATAGGGCAACAATGGCCGTCCATCTTAAATGGCAAGGGGTAGGGTTTGAAAATCCCATTAATAAAAGACCAATCATTAACGAGATATGAATAACTAATAGCCAACTACGACGGTGGCCAAGGCGTTTTGAAAGATAGGGAATTTTAATCAGATCAACCATCGGTGCCCAAAGGAATTTGAGCATGTAGGGAAAACTGGCAATTGCAAAGAGACCAATGTCTGTATTGGTAGCCCCAATATCTTTAAGCCAGACTTGGGGTGTTGATACAGCCAAAAAGAACATCATGCCGTAGGGAAAGGCAAAAAAACCAATCCCTAAAATACGAGGGCTAAAATATGTTCTTTTTATGTCTTGTAACCAAAGGGGCATTCTATACGTTATGATTTTTTAAACCGTTTGCGATCATTAGAATCTAAATAAACTTTTCGTAACCGTATATTCTTAGGCGTTACTTCCACAAGTTCCTCATCATTAATATAAGATAAAGCCTGCTCTAAAGTGAATTGCCGAGGGGGCGTTAACCGAATAGCATCATCTTTACCTGAGGCACGGACGTTTGAAAGTTTTTTCTCTTTCAAAGCATTCACTTCTAAATCCTGAGGCCGAGAGTTTTCCCCTATAATCATCCCTTGGTATAACATTTCACCTGGTGATACGAAAAGAACGCCGCGCTCTTCTATGTACCATAAAGCGTAAGCAACAGCTTCTCCTTGCTCCAGAGAAATCAATACACCGTTATGGCGTCCTGTGATATCCCCTTTAAAGGGGGCGTATCCATGAAAGGATTTGTTCATGATCCCTGTGCCACGCGTATCCGTTAAAAATTCATTTCGATATCCAATTAACCCCCGCGCAGGGACTAAAAATTTTACGCGCACTTTGTTCCCATCAATGTTATGCATATCAAGCATTTCACCTTTGCGAAGGCCAATTTTTTCAATCACAATTCCAACATAAGGTTCATCAACATCTACCATAAGTTCTTCGATAGGTTCTAGAAGCTTCCCAGAGCTATCTTTTTGAAAAAGGACCCGAGGGCGGCTGATGGAAAGTTCAAATCCTTCACGACGCATATTTTCAATAAGAATACCGAGTTGAAGCTCTCCTCTTCCTGAAACTTCAAAGGCATCTTTATTTTCCGTTTCTTTTACAGAAATAGACACATTGATTTCACCTTCATGGAAGAGTCTTTCTCTGATCATTCTAGAGGTTAATTTTTCCCCTTCACGCCCTGCAAGAGGTGAGTCGTTAACGGAAAAAGTCATCGCAATTGTTGGAGGATCAATCGGGACAGATTTCAAAGGATGCTGAACGTCGGTCGCACAAATAGTATCGGCAACTGTTGCGTTTGGCAATCCTGCAATCATAACAATGTCCCCTGCTGTTGCCGTATCAATCGAAACACGTTGAATGCCCTTAAAAGCAAAGAGTTTTGATATTTTTCCTGTTTCTCTAAGGGTTCCCTCAGGGGTTAGAACTTTTACAGAATCGTTTACCTTTACTGTACCTGTTACAATAAGACCTGTAAGCGTTCTTCCTACAAAGTTATCATAATCTAAGGTTGTACCAAGCATGGAAAAAGGTTTGGTTGGATCAACTTTGGGAGCACTAATTCTTTTAACAATTGCTTCACACAAAGGATCCATGTTTTTTCTTTCATCCCCTAAATCATGAACAGCCCACCCTTCTTTAGAAGAAGAATAAATTGTTGGGAAATCTAATTGTTCATCGGACGCTTTAAGGGCAACAAACAGATCAAATACTTCGTTTAAAACCTCATCAGGTCTTGCATCGGGTTTATCAACTTTGTTGATCACAACAACAGGATTGAGTCCTTGTTCTAAGGCTTTTGTCAAAACGAATTTCGTTTGTGGCATAGGTCCTTCAGAGGCATCAACCAAAAGAACAACCCCATCAACCATCCCAAGAATTCGCTCAACTTCCCCACCGAAATCTGCGTGTCCAGGAGTATCCACAATATTAAAATGATACTGGCCCCAGTCAATGGATGTACACTTAGAGAGAATCGTAATGCCCCGCTCTTTTTCCAAATCATTCGAATCCATAACACGTTCTGCAACATGCTCGTTGGCTCTAAAAATACCACTTTGCCTTAATAAAACATCAACAAGGGTTGTTTTTCCATGGTCAACGTGCGCAATGATTGCTAAATTTCTAATGTCTCTATTCAATTTCATAACCTGCTTCTTTAAGTGTTTTCCTAATCGTTGATAGTTCTGGTCGCGCGCCTATTTGAGCAATCGTTATTGAAGCGACAAGCGCTCCAAATTTAGCAGACTCTTCCAAAGATAACCCTTGGGTTAGTCCATATAAAAATCCACTGGCGTACGTATCCCCAGCTCCCGTTGCATCAACAAAGTTCTTGGGAGTAATGGATGGAATATAAAAAACTTCTTGGCCTTTTACAATAACAGATCCCTCAGATCCTCGTGTTATTACAGACAACACATTCATTTTTGTCAAATGATGAATTGTATCCTCTAAGGATTTGTTAAATAAAGCCAAATATTCCAGTTCATTTCCTAAAAGGATATCAACAGATTCTTCAATGAGCGACAAAAATTCCTCTCTAAAGGTTTTCACACACCACTCTGCAGATAACCCAAAGGCAATTTTAGTTTCGGCTTGCTTTGCGACTTCAATCGCCTTGTGGGCCGATTTTTTTGTTCTCTCATCAGACCAAAAATATCCTTCTACACATAATATGTGTGATTTTTTTATACTTTCAAGGCATAAATCTTCAGGATTAATATTAACGGAAGATCCGAGGTTTGTATTCATGCACCTGTCCCCCTTTTCGTCGATTAAAATAATACTTCGTCCAGTTGCCTCTAAAGACTCTGCTGGGGGAATGGGAAAAAGAACACCTCCTGCTTTCATATCATGCATAAAGATTTTCCCAAACGCATCATTCGTTATCTTTGCAAGGCAACAAGTTTTAGCGCCCAAAAGACTTAGAACTGCTGCTGTATTTGCAAGAGACCCTCCAGATTGCTCTGTGGCGGGGGGGATTTTTGCATAAAGATCTTCCATTTCCATTTGAGAAATAATCTTATACCCCCCTTTTTGAAGACCAAGATTCTCTAAAAATTTATCTTCAACATGGGCAAGAATATCAACAATTGCATTCGTAAGCACCGTAACATGAATATCTTTCATCTCTTAAACTCTTTATTACATTTTAAGAAACAAAGAGGATAGCATCACTTGTACAGAAAGTCCTCTATAAATATGCAGAATTTGTAAGGAATTTTTTTTCTAATGATTGCCTTTTTTATACCCTTGTGACATAAAAAGAACGAAACAGACAAAGGAGCATAGGCCTTGGCAAAGCTTTATTTTTATTATTCTGCAATGAATGCGGGCAAAACAACAACCTTGCTGCAGTCAGAATATAATTATCGTGAACGGGGAATGGAAACCCTTCTTTTTACTCCTTCTTTTGATGATCGGTATGAAAAAAACCATATTGTCTCTCGAATCGGCCTTAAAGCTCCAGCAATTCCCTTTCATAAAGACTTTGATTTTTATGGTTTTGTAGAAAAAAAATTAAAGGAACCGGATCATCGTATTAAGTGTGTTCTCGTTGACGAGGCGCATTTTTTAACCAAAAAACATGTTCACCAACTAAGCGATATTGCAGATTTTTTAGGGCTTCCTGTTTTAACGTACGGCCTTCGAACAGATTTTTTAGGCGAGCCGTTTGAGGGAAGCAAGTATCTTTTATCTCACGCAGAAGAGCTTTGTGAAATTAAAACGATTTGTCATTGTGGGCGCAAAGCAACTATGAACGCGCGCATTGATGGTAATGGTGTTATGGTTACTGTTGGGGCTCAAGTGGAAATTGGGGGAAATGATCGGTATGTTTCCCTTTGTCATCGACACTTTAAAAAGCAAGTGACCTCATAAATGCAAAATCTTGGCACCCATTCTTACACAGAGACGCCCAAGCCAAAGGTTATTAGCTTTTTGTTCCCGTATCTTTGGCCAGAAAAAAATTTTTCTATAAAAGCTAGGGTTATTTTATCAATCTGTGCTGTTTTGCTCTCTAAAATTATTGCTGTTTGGGTTCCATTTTTTTACAAAAAAGCCGTTGATGTTTTTGATGAGGGGCATCTCCAGGCGCTCTCTGTTCCTGTATTTTTTCTAGTTGCCTATGGGTTATCACGGGGACTATCGGTTAGTTTTTTGGAAATCAAAGAAAGCCTTTTTGCACGCGTAGAACATCAAGCCATTCGTCATATAGCTCTAAAAGTTTTTTCCCACCTTCATTCGCTCAGTCTTCGATTTCATTTGGATCGTCAAACAGGAAGCGTGACCCGGGCTTTAGAGCGAGGAACAAAAGCTATTGAAACTTTTTTTAGATTTTCAACCTTTAGTTTAATTCCAACGGCCTTAGAAATTCTTTTGGTCATTGGGACAGTTTTTTATTTTTATGGCTGGTTTCTTTGCGTGATTATAGCCCTATCTATGGTCCTTTATATTTATTACACTCTAAAAATCACCCAGTGGCGTGCCAAGTTTTTAAGACACATGAACGAGGCTGATAATGAAAGCAATGACCGTTCTATTGAAAGTCTTATTAACTATGAAACGGTTAAGTATTTTGGTAACGAAACCCATGAATATGATCGATTCAACAAAGCGCAAAAATTTTACGAAGAAGCGGCTGTGAAAAATAAAATAGGTCTTTCTATTTTAAATGCAGGACAAGGCATTATTATTTCAATTTCGCTTATTGTAACCATGCTTATTTCTGGATATCAGGTAACACAGCATCAATTAACTTTGGGGGATTTTGTTTTATTAAATACTTATCTTATTCAGTTATTTCAGCCTCTGATGATTTTAGGGTTTGCTTATCGTGAAATCAAAAGATCTCTTGTTGAAATGGAAAATTTGTTTGGATTGATGGATGTGCCTATTGAAATTCAAGATGCTCCAGATGCATGTCCTTGCACTATTCAAGAAGGCGAGATTGTTTTCAGTAATGTTTCTTTTTCCTACAATCCAGATCGACAGATTTTAAAGAATGTTTCTTTTACAGTCCCTGCTGGAAAGAAAGTTGCAATTGTTGGGCCGAGTGGTTCTGGAAAATCAACCATTGCAAGATTGCTCTACCGTTTTTATGATGTTAATGAGGGTGAAATTCTTTTGGATGGAAAAAACATTAAAAAATTGACCCAAAAAAGTTTGCAAGCAACCATAGGTGTTGTTCCTCAAGACGTTGTTTTATTTAACGAAAGTATTTTCTATAATATCCTTTACGGTAAGCCAACAGCCTCGAAAGAAGAAGTTGAACGATCTGCACAAGCTGCAAATTTAAGTACCTTCATTAAGAAAAAACTTCCCCAGGGATATGATACGATCGTTGGAGAAAGAGGATTAAAATTATCAGGCGGGGAAAAGCAACGCGTTGCAATCGCCCGTACCCTTTTGAAAAATCCAAAAATATTTTTGCTCGATGAAGCAACCTCTTCTTTGGACACCCACACAGAAAAAGAAATACAAGAAAACCTGAATAAAATTTCAAAAAATCATACCACGCTTGTTATTGCTCATCGTCTTTCAACAATTGTTGATGCGGATCAAATTATCGTTCTTGAACACGGGGAGATTATAGAAAAAGGAACACATGCAGATCTTTTGAAGAAAAAAGGATCTTATTACAATCTTTGGACTAAGCAGAGTCAGAAAGATGAATCCTATCAAAACGCTTCATCCAAATAAAATTAAAACTATAGGGGTTTTTGTTGAAAAGGACTTAATTGGAGAAAGTCTTTTAAAATTACCTTTTTTGCAAGCTCTTAGGAAAGCATTTCCTGAAACTCATATTACATGGATTGTGGGTATTGGTAGCAGCCCCTATGCATCTGTGTTAAAACCTCTTGTAAAAGATTTTTTGAATCAAGTAATAGAAAATGCATTTCCTAAAAAAATGCGGTGGCGTGATTTAATTCAAAAAAATAACCTCCTGCCTTCGTTTGATATGATTATCAATACGGAAAATAATTTAAAAAAAACTCTGATTTTAAAAAGAAACCCTCATTCGTTTTTTGTTTGTTCGTTGCATAGTTATCTTTACTCTTCTCTTAAGCCTTTGAATAAAAAATATAAATATCCTCTTCATTTAACAGAGAAACTTTTAGATCTTGTTGATGTAGCGGCGCAAAAAAAAATTCAAAGAACCTCTTTTTCGGTTTCTATGCCGTCTTCAATTTCTGAAAAAGTTTCCTCCATTTTTGATCCTAAGCTAAAATATATAGGACTTGTTCCAGGAGCTGGAAATCGGAAAAAATGCTGGCCGTTGGAATATTTTATGGAGCTATCTTCTTTTATACGAACAAAAAATTTTGTTCCCGTTTGGATTTTAGGTCCGCAAGAAAATGATATGTACGAACAGTTGTCTACCCTATGTCCTGGAGATATTTTTCCTCTCCAACACTATCCTGCTTTTACACAATCTCTTTTGTATACAATTGCGATTGCCAAATTTTTAACGGTTTGTGTTTCGAATGATTCGGGTGCAGGACACTTGTTAGCAGCAGGGGGGTGTCCAATAATTTCTTTGTTTGGGCACACAAAAGCAGAAAAAGTACATCCCTTTTCTTCCTCTGTTGTTATCATAAAATCCAGAGATTTTGGGAGTGCTGATATAAGAACAATACCAGCTGAGGCTGTAAAACTAAAGCTGTCTTCGTTTCTGGATTAGGGCTTTTGGATGAGCTGAAGCCATTCTTGTTCATTAAGAATAGGGACACCAATTGCTTGAGCTTTTTGGATTTTGCTTCCAGGATTTTCGCCAACGACTAAAAAGTTTGTTTGCGAAGACAGGCTGCTGGTTATTTTTCCTCCTAATGACTCAACCTTTTGTTTTGCTTCTTCACGCGTCATGGTTTGCAGGGTGCCTGTAAAAAGAAAAGTTTTTCCCGAAAGAATTCCTTTTGTTTGTTGTATTGGAATAATTGTTAAGAACTCTATTAAGTCTTTTACCATTTTTTTGTTTAGGGGTTCTCTAAAGAATTCGTAAAGAGAAAGACCTATTGTTTGGCCAATCATATTAATGGAAATAAGAGATTGGAATGCTTCGCTTTCTAAGGATTCTGCGGCCATTTTTTCCATAAATTCATACCAAGCAGGGGCTGTTTCATAACTCAGAGCCAAACTTTTTGCGGTTATCTGACCAATATGGCGGATGCCTAGGGCATAAAGAAATCGATCAAATGAAATGTGGTTTTTTTCTCGAATCGCTTGAAATAAATTTTCTGCAGATTTTTCTCCCCATCCTGGGATCATTTTAAGGGATGGTGTCTCTTTTGAATCTCGTTCCTCCAGAGTAAAGATATCCATCGGAGAAAGAATTCGTTTCTGTTCCCAGAAAAAGTCGATGCTTTTGTCCCCTAATCCTTCGATGTCAAAGGCGTGGCGAGAAACAAAATGCTTTAATCGCTCTTTTGCTTGAGCAGAGCAATTAAACCCGCCAGTACAACGGGTTGCGGCTTCCTCTGGGTCTCGATAAGCATGGCTATGGCAAATAGGACAGTGGTTTGGAAAAATAAAGGGGGGATTTCTTTTTGAAGAGTCAGTTGATAAAACTCGAACAACCTGAGGAATAACATCACCCGCTCTTTGAATCAAAACACGATCGCCTTCACGAATATCTTTTCGAAGAAGTTCATCCGCATTATGAAGGGTTGCTCGTGAAACCAAAACGCCACCAAGATTGATAGGCTCCAACTCTGCGACGGGTGTTAAAACACCGGTTCTTCCAACCTGAATTGTAATGGCTTTTAAAATAGTTTCGCCTTGACTTGCTTGAAATTTATGCGCAATCGCCCAGCGAGGGGATCTAGACACTTGTCCTAAACGCTCTTGGTAATCAAGGCGATTCACTTTATAAACGACACCATCAATATCATAAGGTAGGTGGGATCGGATTTTTTCAACAGACCCATAATATTCCAAAAGATCGCTTAAAGACCCACAGATTTTTAAAGGATCTCCAAGCGAAAATCCCCACTTTTTTAAGGAATCTAAAAGCGCGCGTTGTGTTTTGATTCCTTCTGGAATTAAGGCTAGGCTATAGGCAAAAAACTGGAGAGGGCGTTTTGCTGCAACCACAGAATCTAACTGGCGAACAGATCCCGCTGCCGCATTTCTAGGGTTTGCAAAGGCAGGAAGTCCTTCTTTCTCGCGTTCTTCATTCAATAGTAAAAAGTCTTCTTTTGATAAAAAAACTTCCCCGCGTACTTCCAAAAAATCAGGATAATCGTCTCCCTTAAGATGGTGAGGAATAGAGTGGATGGTTCTAAGCGTATGAGTAATATTTTCGCCCGTCGTTCCATCCCCTCTTGTGCATCCAAGAACAAGATGGCCCTTTTCATAGCGAAGGGCTGCTGATAATCCATCAATTTTGGGTTCTGCCATAAATTCTAAAGGAGCGTCTATCTCAAGGCCTAGAAATTTTTTAATGCGCTTGATAAAGTCTTCAATTCCTTCTTGTTTAAAGGCATTATCAAGGGAAAGCATAGGAACGGAATGCGAGACCTTTTCAAATTTTTCAAGAGGCGCATATCCAACACTTTTTGTTGGGGTATTGTCCTTTTTTAAATGAGGATAAGCTCTTTCGAGGGCTAGCGCCTCTTGAAACAGAGCATCATAATCCTCATCAGAAATTTCTGGTTCATTGAGTTCGTAGTAGCAATAATTATGATAAAAAAGTTCCTTATAAAGGTGATCGAGTTTTGCGCGTGCTTTTGCTTCTGATGTTGGAATTTCTGGAAGGGATTTAAAAAGGCTCATGGGGGTCAATCCTTTAATAGTTCTTCTGCAGCAGCTTTAGCTTGAGGTGTAATGCTAGATCCTGAAAGCATACGAGCAATTTCTTCTACCTTTTGGGAATGATCCCTTAATTCTTCAATTGTTGTTTTCATCCGCCCCTCTTCAAGAGCCTTTGAAACAAAGTAATGATGATCTCCATAAGAGGCTACCTGAGGACTGTGAGTTACAGCAAGCACTTGGACATTTTTTGCAAGACCATGAAGTCTTTTTCCCATAGCATCTGCGACAGATCCCCCTGTTCCTGTATCTATTTCATCAAAGATCAGGGTTGGGACTTGATTTTTTTGATTTAAGACAACTTTTAAAGCCAGCATAATTCTTGATAATTCACCACCAGAGGCAATTTTGGAAAGAGGCCCAAAAGGATCCCCCGGATTCGTTGAGACAAAAAATTCAATCGTTTCCATACCGTGCTCTGACCATTGATCTTCAGGAATAGAATGAAAATTCACCTTAAGATGTGCTTGAAGCTTTAAAGGGGGAAGTTCTTGTGCAATTACTTTTTCTAAATAATGGGCTACTTCTTTTCTTTTTGCGCTAAGATCTGTTGCTTTGTTTTTGTAAGTTAATTTACAAAGATCGGCTTCCTTTTCAAGGGCTTTTACGGAGGCATCACTGTTACTTATGGCATCTAAGTTTACTTGTAACTGCAGCAAAAAATCTGGCAAATCATCGGGACTGCATCGATGTTTTTTTGCAAGAGCCCTTAAAGAAAATAACCGTTGCTCAAGAAATTCCAAAGATAGTTCCTGGTTTTGTTCCTCAAATTCTTGACCCGCTTGCTCCAGTTCGCTCATAAATTCTTGAATTTCAACCAACAGAAGATCTGTCCGTTCTATCAATAGGGATAGTTGTCCATCAACGTTGCCTTGTTGCAAAAATCGATATGTATTTTTAAAAATAGATTCTACAGGGGCTTTTTCTTGAAGTTCTCGAAGGGCATTTTTTAAGGCGGATTGAATTTTTTCTTTATGCAAAACTAAAGATCGCTGTTGGACCAGGGTCTCTTCTTCTTTAGGTTGAGGATTAAACTGTTGCAATTCTTGTGCGCAAAATTCCGTATACTCTTTGTTTTCTAGTTGGGTTTGAAGAATCTGTTTTGTTTGAAAAAGATCGCGCTCTGCTTTTTTCCATTTTTCATAGGTTTCTTGGACTTCTTTTGATAAAGGTTCCAAGTCCCCAAAGGAATCTAGAGCCATTCGATGGTGGGTTGGCAATAAAAGTCGATCAAATTGACCGTGAATTTCGATCAACGACTCGCCAAGGGTTTTAAGGCTAGAAACGGTGGTTGCAGTATCATTGATAAAACACTTTCCTTTCCCATCTTTTGTCATAAACCTTCTTATGATAAGGGTGTTGTCCTCTATAGGAATATGCAAATCCTCTAAAAAAGTGTAGGGAGGGATTAATTCAAAAACAAGAGTAACAGAAGCTTCATGAGCCCCTTCTCGAATAAGGGTTGTTTGGGCTCTGGACCCAAGGCCAAAGGCAAGGGCATCAAGAAGAACAGACTTCCCTGCGCCTGTCTCTCCTGTAAAAACATTAAGGCCAGAACAAAGATCGACGTGAATGTGGCTGACAACAGCGATATTAGAGGCGGTTATGCTTTGCAGCATTGGGCTGCTGCTCCCATTGTTTTGTAATTTTCATAGAAGAGTCTGCTGAAGGAAGCATTTGCTTGTTCTCTAAAAGCTGATACGCTTCTTTATACCAAGAGCTATCGGGATAATTGTGTCCGAGAACACGCGCTGTTCTTTGAGCTTCTGGAACAATTCCCAGAATCAAATAGGTTTCAACCAACCGATACAGGGCCTCTGGTATGTGCGTTGTTCCTTCAAAATTTTTAACTGTATTTTGAAAACGATTAAGGGCTGCTATGTATTGTTTTTGAGAAAGGTAAAACCGACCCACTTCCATATTTTTTCCAGCAATATAGTCTCTCAAAAGATCGATTTTGAATCGAGCATCTTTAGAGTAGGCGCTTGTTGGGAATCGTTTAATCAGTTCTAAAAAGATCGAAAGAGCCTGTTCTGTTGAGGACTGATCCCGCTCTGTGTCGGAAACCTGAACATAGTAACAAAGTCCTTTTAAGAAATAGGCATAGGGAACGTATTCGCTGCCTGGGTGCATTTGAAGGAAGCTATCAATATTGGCGAGAGCATCTTCAAAAGCCTGACCCTTATAATACGCATAAGCAGCCATAATTTGGGCAGAAGTTGCCCATTTTGAATAAGGATGTTGACGAACGACTTCTTCAAAGGCAACGGCTGCTTTTTTATTTTCGCCTTTTTCTAAAAGTTTATCGGCCCTTGTATAAAGGTCTTCGGGGCTTTTTTCCTCAAATTTTTCATCTTTCGAAGATCCACAGCTGGTTAATATCCCCAAAGAGAGAACTATTAGATTCAGTCGTAATAAAGAAAAAATTTTATTCATTTATTTCTGTGCCTAAAAATCACAATTTAATAGAAAGACACCATAATACAAAAATCAAAGAATCGGAAGTTAAAAATAACAAATGCCTAAGACTTTCATCTTAGGCATTAAAGGCAAAATTCAAATTAACGTTGATTTGGAACCCAAACACCCTTTACAACTTGACCGCTGTTTGGAACAGGATCCACAAAATCAGCAGATGCGACAAACCCATACGTTGTCAACATACCTAAAAGAACAGCAAATACTTTTTTCATGATTAAATCCTCCAAGAATAATTATCGTTATGTCTTAGTATGGCACCGGAAGGGTTAAAAGGCAATCTTTAGGAAGAGATTTGACTCAAGGCATAGATTGCTGCGGTTTCGGCTCTTAAGATCCGATCACCCAAGGATACGGCCTGGGTCTGAGGGCTAGATTCCAGAAAAGCAATTTCTGTATCAGCAAATCCTCCCTCTGGACCAATCAAGATGCCAGAATCTGGTGAAATTGATAAGGATCGAAGGGGAGGCGCATCGCTTCGTTCCTTACAAAAATAAAGGCGTTGAGGTTCTTTTAGCGTTTTGAAAATATCCTTGAGCGTGATGAAGGGTAAAATCTCTGGGACATCCAGTCGTTCACATTGTTCAGAGGCTTCAATAATGCTTAAATGAGCCTTTTCAATATTAAAGGTTCTGACGATGGTTCGTTCCGTTATGACAGGAATTAGTTTTTGAACGCCCAACTCAACAGCTTTTTCAATTAAAAAACTCAGGCGATCTTTTTTTATGGGTGAAAAGAAAAGCCATGGACCTTTTGAAATGGTTTGGGGTTTTAGAAGGTTTTGTACCGTGATCTCGCACATCTTATCACTCTTTGTCAGAGAGGAAAGAAATTCTCCGTCTTTCCCATTAAATACTCTTATAAAGTCGCCCATGGTTAGGCGCAAAACATTTCGAATATAGTGGGACTGTTCTTTTGTAAGGGCAATCGTCTTTCCAAGACTTAGGATGTTCTGGATAAAAAGTCTTGGCATTTTTGTAATATCTTTCATAATACTTTCAACTTTAATGATAGAAACAAAAAATAGCCATAATTATGTATCATCCCCATACCGACATAAGAAGGGTTTCATGGATTGAGTCTCTCCCTCCCTTTTTTCGTCCTTATTTGTATTTGGCGCGCCTTGATCGTCCTATTGGATTCTGGTTGCTGTTTTTGCCGTGTCTTTGGTCCTTTGGGCTTAGTGAAACCTGGTCTTGGATGACGGTATTCTTTTTTTTATGGGGATCTATTTTTATGCGTAGCGCTGGGTGTGTTATTAATGACCTTGCCGATCAATCCTTTGATCAAAAAGTGGAGCGTACAAAAACAAGACCTCTGGCAGCAGGTGCCTTAACTAAACATCAGGCGTTGTCCTTTCTGGTGTTGCTTCTGGGAGGTGCATTTTTAATTCTTCTTCAATTAAAAAAAATAACGATTTTAATGGGTTTCTTTTTTTTGCCCTTAGTTATTCTTTATCCTTTTATGAAGCGCTGGACTTATTGGCCTCAGCTTTTTTTAGGACTCGTTTTTAATGGCGGGATTCTAATGGCTTGGGTGGATGGAAAAGGGGCTCTTTCTCTTGAGCCTTTACTGTTATATGGGGCAGGCATTTTTTGGACCCTTGGGTATGATACGGTTTATGGCTATCAAGATAAAGAAGAAGATGAAGGGCTAGGTTTAAAATCAACAGCCCTTCTTTTTAAAGATCAATTAAAACCATTTCTTCTTGGCTGTTTTTCTGTCATGATTTTTTTGCTTATAAGCATAGGTGTATATAATGAATATACAAAAATTTATTATGGAATCCTTATAAGTCTTTATAGTTGGTTTATTTATCAGGTTTGGTTTTTAAACTCAA
This sequence comes from Alphaproteobacteria bacterium, assembly GCA_016869935.1. GTDB lineage: Bacteria > Pseudomonadota > Alphaproteobacteria > UBA7879 > VGCX01 > VGCX01. Next base: position 21,848 of record VGCX01000003.1, on the reverse strand, counting down.
ATGACAAGCAAAATCTTTTGGCTCTTTTTAGAAATCAAAAATGGGTCGGGTTTTGGGTTTTAGGAGCCATCCTTCTTGGAAGAATATAGGAGAATATGAATGCGTGTTGATCTTAAAAACTTATTCTTTTTAAGCGTTTTCATCCTTGCCTCGTGCGGGAAAAAAGGTGATTTGGTCTATGAAGAAGAGAGTGCGTATCCTCGTTCATATCCAAGTTCTAAAACCCTGTCTGTTGCGCTGGGGCAACAAGGGGTCAAATAGTCAAGAAATATCATAAAATTGTCTTGCCTTTGATGGGAAAAAAAGGTTTATTTTAGGAAAAGGCTTTATGTAGTTAGGAGAGTCATATGTATAAAAAAGTATTAACAAGCTTAATGATGGTAGGAGTTTCGTGCGTTGCTCTTTCTGCAGGCGCGGATTCCGCAAGTTCTTCGGGCCCTAATGTTAAAATCACGGGTGTTTACAAGGCCTATATGGTTGGGACAAATCAACGTGTTCGTTCAAACAAAGGCGTTCAAACTATGAACCAAGGAAACATCACGTTTAATGCCGGAAGTGTTGCCAATAATGGTTTAAGTTACGGTGTTATGGCCGTTTTAGATATGGGTCGCGACCGTAAAGAAAAAGATCGCTTCACCGAAGCTTATGCTTACCTTGGATCTGATGCGATGGGAAATTTCCAGTTGGGTGACACCAACGGTGTTTCTTCCTTGATGCTTTATGATGCAACAGATGTTATGGGCGGTACAGGAGGGTTTGATGCAAACCTTGATAAGATCCTTAACGTAACACGCGGTGTAGACTTTGGTCAAAACATTGGATATGTGACAGATGGTTCTGCACGTTCTGGGAAGTTGACTTGGATGTCTCCAGAAGTTTCCGGATGGCAGGTAGGAACATCTTACACACCAGATACATCACAAAAAGGTCGTTCACAAAGCACGTATGCGTCAGCAGCTTTGGAAAAGCCTTATGCCGTGAACCACATGGAAGGTGGTTTGTCCTTTACTAATGATTCTGGTCCATACACAGTTGGTGTATATCTTGTTGGAGCTCTTGGAAAAGCAAAAGGTCCTCGTGGTACAGCGTCACAAGGAACACAACTTAATCCAGTGAAAGCATGGCAATTTGGAACGTTGATCGATTATGAAAACTGGCAGTTTGGTGCCGGATATTTCAATAACGGCAAGTCCTATATGCGTCGGGATACAAGATATACCAATACACACGGGTTTAACCTTGGTGTTTCCTATGGTATGGGTCCTGTAAGCTTGGCTTTGGGCTACACAGGAACAGAAAGAACTGTAACCAGTGGAAAAGCAAAAGCTGATATTTCATCCTTCACAGTTGATTATTCAGTAGCAGACGGTTTGGCTTTCTATGGAGAGGCGAGCTACTTCAAGTTCAGAGCGCCAGTTGATCATATCAACCTAGCATCAGGAACAAGTGGAAGAGCTTATGTTGCAAACACAGACTACTTGGATTCTAACCCTTCAACCAGCAAGGGCAACCAAGGATCTGCCTTTGTTCTTGGAACACGGATCAACTTCTAATCTTTAGAGTAACCATTATAAAGGGAGCGAAAGCTCCCTTTTTTATTTGAAGCTTTTTTAAAAATCTGTATAGTAAGGCCTGTCGTCAAACGTACTATTGAAAAAGGTTTCTTATGAGCTCACGGAAAAGTTTCTTATTTATTTCACTTATGTTAACGGGCTTTCTTGCTCAGTGTAATCGTCAAGATAAAGACCTTGAGGATGCTGCATCCCGCGACCGCCGAACCCCCAAGACAAAATTAGAACGCACCCAAGAAAAAACGAAGGGATATATTTTTGGGGAACCTCTTTTATCGATTGGATCCAAAAAAGCGGAGGAATCAAATATTGGTGTCAATAGTTATTTATGGCGGGCGACACTCGATGTTCTAGCGGTTCTTCCAAAAGTTAAAACGGATCCTTTTGGGGGGGTTATCCTCACAGACTGGCATATTACAGACGCGTCCCCTAATGAACGATTGAAAATGGAAGTTATTATTATTGGTCGTCAGTTGCGTTCTGATGCGATTAGGGTTTCTGTTTTCCGTCAGGAGCTTAAAGATAAAGATTGGGTTGATGCGCCTGTTTCCCATCATGTGATTGATCAAATCGAGGAAACAATTTTAAAGCGTGCGCGTGATATTCGCATACAAGAAGAAAAGTAATAATGTCAGAGAAATATAATTTTCGGACAGTTGAAAAAAAATGGCAATCGTTTTGGGACGAAAACGGCCTTTTTGCTGCGCACGATCATCAGGATAATAAGTACTACGTTCTTGAAATGCTCCCCTATCCATCGGGTCGGCTTCATATGGGCCATGTTCGTAATTATACGATTGGGGACGTGCTCGCGCGTTACAAAAAAACCTCAGGATATAACGTTTTGCACCCAATAGGGTGGGATGCTTTTGGCCTTCCTGCAGAAAATGCAGCAATTGAGCGAAAATCCCATCCAGCGCATTGGACTTATGAAAATATTAAGGCAATGAAAGCCCAATTAAAATCACTGGGATTTAGCTACGATTGGAAGCGGGAGATTGCAACCTGTGATCCAGAATACTATGTTCATGAACAAAAAATGTTTTTGGACTTTCTTAAGGTAGGACTTGCCTATCGAAAAGAATCTACCGTGAATTGGGATCCCGTTGAGCACACCGTTCTTGCCAATGAACAGGTGGTGGATGGCCGTGGATGGCGTTCTGGAGCCCTTGTTAAAAAGAAAAAACTGTCACAGTGGTTTTTACGTATTACCGATTTTGCAGAAGATCTTTTGTCGGGTATCGATGAGCTTGTTGGTTGGCCTGAAAAGGTTAGAACCATGCAACGTAATTGGATTGGAAAATCTTATGGAGCAGAGGTTGAGTTTAAAACAAAAGACAACACTCTTTCTATCTCTGTTTTTACGACATGTCCTCACACCCTTTTTGGGGCAAGTTTTTTGGTGATTGCTGCCGAACATCCCGTAGCACAAGGGTTAAAGGGTAGAAAAGATGTTCGAGAATTTATTGAAGAATGTTCCCGATTAGGAACAAGTGAAAAAGCTTTAGAAACAGTTGAAAAGAAAGGGATCGACACGGGCATTCGGGTGGTCTCACCGTTCGAGCCAACGCGTGAAATTCCCGTTTATATTGCCAATTATGTGGTTGCCGATTATGGCACAGGGGCTGTTTTTGGGTGCCCTGCTCATGACCAACGGGATTTTGAGTTTGCTCAAAAATATAATCTTCCAATTCGCCAAGTGGTTCAGCCCCTAGTTGCCGAAGAAACGAACCTGACCCAAGAGGCGTTTACAGGCGATGGAACGATGATTCATTCTGATTTTTTGAATGATCTTCTGGTTGAAGAGGCAAAGAAAAAAGCAATTGAACGAATTGAATCTTTAAATCTTGGCAAAGGCATTACAACCTATCGTCTTCGCGATTGGGGTGTTTCTCGTCAGCGGTATTGGGGTTGTCCTATTCCCATTGTTTACTGCAATGATTGTGGGATTGTTCCAGTTCCAGAATCTGATCTTCCCATCAGACTTCCAGAAGATGTGTCTTTTGACAAACCAGGAAATCCCTTGGATCATCACCCAACATGGTCCAAAACAATATGCCCCAAATGTCAAAAGCCAGCGCGACGAGAAACAGATACTTTAGATACGTTTTTTGAATCGTCTTGGTATTTCTTTCGCTATTGTAGTCCAAAAGCTTTGAGCGCTTTTGAAAAGAGTGTAGTGGACGACTGGTGCCCTGTTGATCAATATATAGGGGGCGTTGAACACGCAGTCCTGCACTTACTTTATGCGCGGTTTTTTAGTCGGGCACTTCGCCACTGTGGATACACAACAGTTCGTGAACCCTTTAAAGCACTCATGACGCAAGGGATGGTTTGCCATGAAACCTATAAAACCAAAGAAGGTAAATGGGTTGCCCCTGATGATATTCACAAGAAAGGGTCAAAAGCTTTTCACCTAAAAACGCAAGAAGAAATCGTTGTCGGCCCCTCTGAGAAAATGAGCAAATCCAAGAAAAATGTTGTTGATCCAGAACATATTATTCAAGAATATGGGGCAGACGTAGCGCGACTTTTTGTTATGTCAGATTCTCCCCCAGAGAAAGATTTAGACTGGTCTGATGCGGGCCTTCAAGGCGTATGGCGTTATCTCAATCGCTTGTGGCAGTTTGTAAAGGAAGCTGGACAGAGAGAAGAAAAGGTTCTTGTCTTAGATGATATGACACCAATATTTCAAAATGCTTACCGTCTTACCCATAAAACTATCAGATGGGTAACAGAGGATTTTGAACACTATCACTTTAATAAGGCAATAGCACGTCTTCGGGAATTATCAAATGCGCTCTTTGCTTTGGAACCCAAGAATGATTTTGAAAAGGACGTTGTCTGGTTTTCTGCCAAAATACTCTGTCAGCTTTTGGCACCAATTGCGCCCCACTTTGCTGAAGAGGCTTGGTGCACATTGAATGGCAAAGAGGTAAAAACAATCTCTGAATTTGGATGGCCTAGAGCAAATCCTTCCCTCATAGAAGACGATCATATGACGCTTGCAATTCAAGTGAATGGAAAATTACGCGGTGAAATTACGCTTTCTAAAGAAGCCTCAGAAGCTGAAATTGAAAAACAGGCCTGTGCTTTAGAGGGGGTTCAGCGACACCTTGAAGGACGTTCCCCTAAAAAGATTATCATTGTTAAAAATAGGATCGTTAATGTTGTGGTTTAAAAAAAGTTTTTTGGGACTTAGTTTGCTCTTCATGAGTAGTTGTGCCTTCAAACCTCTTTATAGTTCTTATGAAGGAGATGTTGTTGAGCGCCTTGCCTCTATCAAGGTTTCTCAAATTGAGGGACGGCTGGGCCAGGTGATGCGAAATGCTTTGGTGCAAAAGCTAACGCCTTTAGGAAACCCAAGAAATCCTCACTATATTTTAGATATTTCTCTCCGTTTTTCTGACCGGGATTTAGGGGTTGCAAAAGACGCAACCACAACACGGACTGAAGTTGTTTTATCTGTGCATTATACTTTGAAAGACGCAAAAACAGGAAAAGTCCTTCATCAAGCATCAGAAACTGAAAGCTCTGACTATAATATTTTAACCACCTCTTATTATTCAAATATTGTTTCCAAAAATAATGCGCAAGAGGGAACAGTTGAGCTTGTTGCAAATCTTATAAAACTTAGTATATCAAGTTACTTAAGCAATCCAACGGTTGAATGAAATTAGCAACTTACCAATTTAAAACGCTTTTAAATTCTGGGATTAAGGATGCAAAATCTATTCTTTTTTATGGAGAAGAAGATTTATTCGTCATTGAAAAAGTTCATACCTTTCTTCAAGGGGCTTTAAAAACAAAACTCTCAGAGACTTTAAGCATAGATGCTGAAAAAGTTCTATCAAAAGAAGTTTTTTTATCGGATTTATTAAAAGAGAGAACGCTCTTTGAAGAAGAAAAAAAAACAATTTGGCTTCAGAGGGCATCAGAAAAAACACTTCCTTTTATTAAGGAGTTTTTAGAAGATGATCACTGCTCTTTTTTTATTGTTACAGCCGATAAATATCTAAAACCCTCCTCAAAAATGCGTCAGTATTATGAAGAAGAACGTTCTCTTTTATCGATGGGTTGTTTTGCGCCAACATTAGAGGATATTAAGCAAAAATTAGGGGATATTTTTCGTCGTGAAAATAAAACAATTACCCCTAATCTTTTAACAAAACTGAGTGAAATTTTTGTTCGAAGCCCTTTGGTGTTAGAAGGTGAAATCGAAAAACTTTTAACCTATACGTTGAGCAAAAGTGATATCTTGGAACAAGATATCGAATCGTGTCTTTCAGTCAATGAGGTTTTGGGGTATGACGATTTGATAGATGCTTTTTTTGACCAAAACCCAAAAAAAACCCTCCATTTTTTTCAAGTACAGCTTGCAGAAGGAGGATCTTCGATTGGTGTTTTAAGGACACTTATTTTTAACACCCGTCGTCTTTATGCCTTAAAATGTGCTCAAACAGAAGGCAAAGCAATCGATCAAGCCTTAATGATGGTCACTCCTCCTATTTTTAGTCACCAAAAAGACAAGGTAAAACGATTTTTAGAAAAATGGCCTGTTAAGGCTCTTGAGAGCCTTTTAGATTCTTTGATTCAAGTGGAAACTTTTTGTAAGACGTCCGGAGATTTGGCAAATAATGTTTTTGAAAAAGTTCTTTTGGATTTTAGTAAAAGCAGGACGCATTAAAAAAAATCTTGAGATTTCAATGTACTTCAAGTATATTTATCTTATGAGAAGTTATCAAAGAAGAAATAATATGCAAATAAAAGTCTTGATGTTTTTAGTGATCCTAAGCCTTGGTTTAGGGGGATATTCAACGTGGAAACACTTTCAAAAAAACCCAGAAGAATTAGCCAAACTCACCTTAGAAGGGATGCAAACACTTCGTGAAAAAGATATAGCTGAACAAAAGAAACAGCAGGCTGATGTGCTTAAACAGAAAACAAAAGAGCTCTCTGAAGATAAAGATAGTCCTATCGCTGGAAATCCAGAAGGCGATCTTAGCATCATTTACTTCTTTGACTATGCTTGCGGATACTGTCGCAAAGCCGATCCAATCGTTGATGAACTTGTAAAAACAGATCCAAATCTTAAAGTGATTTACAAAGAATTTCCTATTTTTTCTGATACGTTCGTTGCACGTGCTGCTCTTGCAGCGCATAAACAAGGAAAATATATTCCTATGCACCAAGAACTTATGGCGAATAATCGTGAGTTCACAAAAAATGTTGTTCTAGGTATCGCCAAAACAGTGGGCCTTAATATGTCTGAGCTTGAAAAAGACATGAAAGATCCATCGCTTGAGGCCGTTCTTCAAAGAAATCATCATATTGCTGAATCGGTTGGTGTTGAAGGGACACCGGTCTTTATTATCGGTGAGTCAACGCTTCTTCCAGGTGTCGTTGGTATCGATGAATTTCGTTTAGCGATTCAAAAAGAGCGCGAAAAGCTTGCAGGGGCTGCGCAGCATAAGGAGCCCCAGCATAGTGAAGCCCCCCATAACCCTTCTTAAAGATACCCTTAATCTTTTACAAAAAAGACAAGAATTAAAAGATTTTTTCTGTCTTTTTTTGTATTTTTCTTTTAAAAAAACTTATCAAAAAATCCCAGAAATCCGCCTGATTATACCTCCTCCCCGGGAAGGTTTGAATATATTTAGTTGAATTTTTAACAATATTTCAACTTGTTTTAATTATCTTATATGGACTAATGCTTAATAAGAAAAAATAATAAAAATAGGTATAGCTTATGGAAAAATCTTATATATCTAAACTAGATCCTTTTGTTGGGGCTCGAATTCGTCGGTATCGAAAAAAACTAGGGTGGTCTCTAGGGGATCTTGCAGAGAAGATTTTTTTATCTTGTCAGCAATTACAGAAATACGAACAAGGGAAAACACGTATATCTGTTGGGGTTCTTTATCAAGTTTCCCTTGTGATGGGTATAAAAAGTGATCAGTTTTTTGAGGGGTTTGAAGAAACACATAAAAGCTTTGTAAAAAGCATTAAAGGGAATTTGCCGGAGAAAAGACAAAAACCAATTGATATTTTGCTTCTGGAGCACAATCCTGAAGATGCCCTTATTACAAGAAAAGCTATTGAAAAATCTGGAATTCCCTCTAATTTTCATATTTTTCATAGTGGGGACAAGGTTTTGGAATTCTTAAAAGATCCAGGGACTCCACCAACCTTTCCAAGACCTGAAATTATTATCTTAGAATTAAATACGCCTCGTAAGGAGGGGCAGATCCTTTTAAAAGAAATTAAAAGGGATCGGCGCTTATGTGATATTCCCGTTATTGTTCTAACAAATTCTGTAGATCGTGAAGAAATGATTAAATGCTATCAACACTATGCGGCTGGATTCATTAGAAAGCCTCTGAACTTTAAAGAGTATTGCGAACACATCAGCCTAACGCTCCAATACTGGTCACAAGTTGTAAAGCTCCCACGCATGGATTCAATGGTTTCAGATCTTTTAGAAAAAGGAATGCCTGCAGAGCCTATGGAAGAGAAATTGTCCCAAAGTTAGCAACGCTTTCTAAAAGAATTCTTATACTTTTAAGAAGAGCCAAACGATTTTCACGAACTTTTTCATCATCACTTTGAACAGTTACACGATCAAAAAAAGCATCTAACGGAATCCTGAGATCTGAAAATCTCTCCATCACACGCTGGTAATCTGCAGCAAGACGGATCACGGTTTCAACGTTTTTTTGAACCGTCAAAAATACTTGATAAAGATCTTTTTCTTCTTCTTGATCCAATAGCGTTTCATCAAGAACTATATCTAAAATTTCTGCGCTATCAACAATATTAGCGGCTCTTTTGTAGGCAACGAGTAAATCTTGTCCCCCAGATGTTTGTAAGAAACGATCAAGCGCTTCTAAAATTTGATACGACTTATAAATATCCCCATCCCAATGAGGCGGAAGCACTGATTCAATTATTGAATTATCAAACTCTTTGTTTTTTAAGAAAACCTTTAGTCTTCCCTTAAAGAACTCTATTAAATCCTTTAAAACTGTCTCTTTGGGTTCTTTTTTCATACCAATAGGCAAGAAATCATATGCCTTAGAAAAAACATCCCTCAAAGGAAGTGTCAGTTCATTTTCCAAAATAAGACGGATAACCCCCAAAGCGCTTCGTCTTAGTGCGTAAGGATCTTTAGATCCCGTAGGTTGGATGCCAGCCGCCCAAAAACTTACCAATGTATCAATTTTATCAGCTAAAGCTACGCCAACGCTTATAGGGCTTATTGGTACCTTATCATTTGGACCAAGAGGCGAATAATGTTCTCTGATAGCAAGAGAAACAGCTTCAGGTTTTCCTTCTATTTTAGCATAATAGGCTCCCATAATACCTTGGAGTTCTGGAAATTCTCCCACCATGCCGGTTGCAAGGTCTGCTTTGGAAAGTTCTGCAGCCGTTTCTACTAAAGAAAAATCTCTTCGGTCTCCAAAAAAGCAAAAAGAAGACAGTAGTTTAATACGTTGAGCTTTTTCAGCAACAGACCCTATTTTTTCATGAAAGACTAAATCTTTTAATGATGCCAATCGTTCGATGAGAGGTATTTTTTGATCATGATTCCAAAAGAAGGCTGCATCGGAGAGCCGCGCTCTTAAAACACGTTCGTTTCCTTCAACAATTTGCGTTTGATGATCAATGGTCTCGGTATTTGCAACCACTAAAAAATAAGGGGCTGTTGTTCTATCGTGATTTAAAACAGAAAAATACCGTTGATGAACTTTCATCGTTGTTTCTAGAACTTCTGGGGGCAAGGTCATAAATTGCTTGTCAATGCGACCTGTTGCCACAATGGGCCATTCAGTTAATCCAACAACCTCTTTTAAAAGGGCATCATCTTCTTTAACAAGAAGTTTTTTCTCTGCGCATATTTTCTCCATCTGGATTTTAATAAAAGAAAAGCGTTCTTTTGGATCATACATAACATAGAATTCGTGAAGGCCTCGTTTGTAGTCATCAAAACTATGAACTTCCAAAGCCTTTGAGGCTAAAAATCGATGACCGTGTGTGGATCGTCCTACGGTGATATGGGGATCTTCCAAAGACAGAGGGACTATTTCATTATTTAAAAGAGAGATAACTGACCGGAGAGGGCGAACCCACGAAGACGTATAAGAACCCCACCGCATAGATTTAGGCCATTGAAATTCTTGAATAATCTCAGAAACTATTTTTGATAAAAGAGACTTTAAGGATTGGCCTTTTGTTGTTTTTTGAACGAAATAGAAATATCCCTTTCCGGGGATTTCTCGGGTTTCACATTCTTCAAGAGATACGTTAGCTGAGCGCAAGAACCCTTGGATTGCGTCTGGAGATGCTGTAACGCTCGGTCCTTTTTTTTCTTCTACTCGATCGTTTTGTGCCGCTGGAAGACCCTCAAGAAAAGCACCTAAGCGACGGGGTGTTATAAAGGTTTCTAAAGACTTAAAGTCTAGTCCTTCTGCCTTTAATTTTTCCTTTAACATCTCGCCGAGCTGCTCAGAGGCCTTTTCTTGCATCCGTGCTGGAATTTCTTCAGTTAAAAGTTCTAAAAGATACCAAGACATTTTTAGTCTTCCTTTTCCATTGCTAGCCAAAGAGAGCAGGTCGCTTTTGCAAGGTCTCTGACTCTGGCAATATAAGTCGCACGCTCTGTTACACTGATTACACCGCGTGCATTTAAAATATTAAAGATATGACTGGCTTTAATACAGTGATCATAAGCTGGCAGGGGTAACCGTGCCCCTAAGAGCTTAAGGCATTCTTGTTCTGCATCTCGAAAATGTTGAAAGAGCATATCGGTCGTTGCATGTTCAAAGTGATACGCAGAAAACTGCTGCTCATTTTTTAAGAAGACATCTCCATAGGTAATTTTTTTGTCGCCTTCTAACCCATTCCAATTTAGCTCATAAACATTTTCAACTTTTTGGAGCACCATGGCAAGGCGTTCTAACCCGTAAGTGAGTTCTAGGGAAACGGGATTGCAGGCAATACCTCCTACCTGTTGAAAATAGGTATATTGACTTACTTCGGCGCCATTACACCATATTTCCCACCCAAGACCTGCGGCCCCAATGGTTGGATTTTCCCAATCATCTTCTACAAATCGAATATCATTCGTTTGCATATCAACACCAATGTACTTAAGACTTTCGAGATAAAGCTCCTGTGAATTAGGGGGGGAGGGCTTAATAATAACCTGAAACTGATAGTAGTGACCAAGACGATTTGGATTTTCTCCATAGCGACCATCTCCTGGGCGCCTAGAGGGCTGAACATAAGCAGCACGCCAAGGTTTTGGACCGAGCGATCTTAGGGTTGTTGCAGGATGCAACGTGCCAGCACCTACTTCGGTATCATAGGGCTGCAATATTGCACAACCTTGCTTGGCCCAGAAAGTTTGTAATTTAAGGATTAATTCCTGAAAACTGATTGACATCATGAACACTTCTGATATTGATTTTCTTTAAAAATAGACATTCATTTTCTACAGATCAATAAGATTTTAGTTTATTTTTAAACATAATATAGGATAATGTCGTTTTACTAAAAGAGCAAAGAGAAAGAGGAATCAATGTCAAATCACTCTCTGATGGTCGGCAAACGCGGTCTTATTATGGGCGTTGCCAATGATAAGTCTCTCGCCTGGGCTATTGCACATCTTGCCCATAAAAGCGGAGCGGAGCTTGCTTTTACCTATCAAGGGGAAATCCTTGAAAAGCGTGTTCGTCCCTTAGCGGAATCCGTTGGGTCTAAGCTTATTCTTCCTTGTGATGTTACACAGGATGATCAATTAGATGCGGTATTTGATACATTAAAGAAAGAATGGGGATCAATCGATTTTATCGTCCATGCGATTGCGTTTGCCGATAAAACAGAACTTTCTGGTCTTTATTGTGATACGAGCCGTACGAATTTTCTAAAAAGCTTGGATATTTCCTGCTATTCCTTTACAGCTGTTTGCCAAAGAGCACAGCACTTAATGTCAAATGGCGGAAGTTGTCTAACACTCACCTATTATGGCGCTGAAAAAGTTATGCCCCATTATAATGTGATGGGTGTTGCTAAGGCGGCACTAGAGGCAAGCGTTAAATATCTTGCTGTTGATTTAGGGAGCAAAAATATCCGTGTTAACGCCTTATCAGCAGGCCCAGTTAAAACTCTTGCTGCTTCAGGAATCGGAGATTTTCGCTACATCCTTCAGTGGAACCAGTATAACTCTCCTCTCAAGCGTAACGTTACGCAAGAAGAAGTTGGGGGCGCGGGACTTTATCTTTTAAGCCCCTTATCAACGGGTGTTACAGGAGAAGTTCATCACGTAGACTGCGGGTATAATGTGGTGGGTATGAAAGCGATTGATGCTCCAGATATTGCATTAGTTTAAGGAGAAAACCATGGATTTAATTATCGTTCCAATTTTTAATTTCTTTTCTTTATTGACCTCTATATTCAAGTGGTCAGTGATCATTTACGTGATTATGTCATGGCTTGTTTACTTTGACGTTGCGACACGTTCATCTTTTCCCTATCGCATTTATGAAGGTCTATCAAAATTTTTAGCCCCTTTTTTAAAGCCTTTGAGGTCTTTCATCCCGGTCATTGGAGGTATTGATCTTTCAGTTCTTGTCCTCTTTTTGATTATTAATTTTCTTGAACATGCTCTTTTGAGGCTTCTGGCAAAGCTTGCTATGGAGTTTAGCTGGTAATGATCCTTAATGGTGTTGTAGAACAAGCAAAAATAGCCCATTGTTTAGAAGAGAGAATTAAGGCTTTAAAAGCTCTTTATTCCCTTGTACCAAAACTTGCTGTCATAGTGATAGGAAGCCGTCCAGCAAGCCTTTTATATGTTGAAAAAAAACAAGAGTTTGCCTCCCGTATTGGGATTCAAACAGAAATCTTTCGTCTGCCTGCAGAGTCGTCTCTTGAAGAATGCCTTGATCTTATTCAAACGCTTAATCATGATGATAGTGTTCATGGAATTTTACTCCAATTGCCTGTCCCTGTTGCGCTCGATGCCCAAAAACTTATCGAAACAATTAATCCCTCTAAAGATGTTGATGGCCTCCATCCGCTTAATATGGGAAAGCTTGTCCAAGGTGTTGATGCGCTTTATCCTTGTACTCCCCAAGGCTGTCTTCACCTTATTCATCAATGGCGATCGGATCTTCGAGGGTTAGTTGCCGTTGTTGTTGGAAGATCCACCCTTGTTGGAAAGCCAATTGCAGCGATGCTTTTAAAAGAAAATGTAACGGTCATTCAGGCTCATACGCACACAAAAAACCTAAAAGATATTACACGTCTTGCTGATATTTTGGTTGTTGCAACAGGTCATCCAAATTTAATTCAAGCTGACTTTATCAAAGAGGGGGCTTGCGTGATCGATGTTGGTATTTCCAAGAATGATCAAGAGTTAACAGTAGGTGATGTTGCCTTTAACGCGGTTAAAGAAAAAGCATCGGCCATAAGCCCCGTTCCTGGGGGTGTAGGCCCCATGACCATTAGTTATTTAATGATCAATACTTTAAAAAGCTGCTGTCATTTTCATAAAATTTCCTGGAAAAACCTTCTAGCCCTCTAGGCATTCAATAGAAATCAGGCTAAACTAGTGAGCTTAATGAACTGGAAATTTTGATGTCTAAAATAATTCTTTATGAGCTAAATGAAGTTCCCTGGCGCGTTGTTGATACGTTTGTTGAAAAGTATCCAACCTCTACCTTGGCTTCTTTGTTAAAAGAATCATTGCATTATAAAACCTATACTAAAGATTCAGGTGAACTGCATCCGTGGACGACGTGGCCAACTTTTCATCGGGGGGTTTACAATGACACCCATGATATCCGGTTTTTAAATCAGGAAATTGTAACCAACTATAAACCAACTTGGGAACTGATTGCAGAACAAGGTATTTCAACCGGTGTTTTTGGAAGCCTTCAGTCTTGGCCTATTCCAACCACAGGTAATTACTCTTTTTATATTTCTGATACCTTTGCAAAAACGCCACAAACGTTGCCGCATGCTCTAGAGTGTTTTCAGCGAGTTAATCTTGCACAAACAAAAAGGGATGGGGGCGTTGTTGCTCAAGGCGTTTTTTTAAGTCTAGGATCCCTTAGAGATCTTTTTCAAATGATTCAAAATGGCCTTACAATAAAAACAATTTTACTTCTTGTAAGACAACTTATTCGTGAGATGCTCAATAAAAACTTTAAGCATATTCGTTCCATTTATCAGTCTCCTGTTGCTTTTGATCTTTTTTTTAGTATTTTACAAAAAAAGAAGCCTGCCTATACGACTTTTTTTACAAACCATGTTGCTGGTATGATGCATCGGTATTGGAAATATCTTTACCCGGAAGATTTTAATTATAAGCTGAAGACAAATCATGACTACTTCAGATCGCATGCTATTCTTCGAGCAATGCAGATTGCAGATGGTCAACTTAAAAAGCTTAAAGAATTTGCAGATGCTAACAAATATACGCTTATGATAGCCTCCAGTATGGGGCAAGAGGCAATTGATCGAGGGGAGTTCTTGGGCCAATTGCAACTGCGTCACATGGATAAGTTTTATCGGGCTATTCACTTTAATAAACCCATTAAAAATAATATGGCGATGAGTCCAGATTTTGCCTTTGAGTTTGAATCATCGGATGATCTGAAGGTATTCCAAAACGCCGTTTTAAACTTAACAGATTCGAATGGAACACCCGTTTTTGGATTCAAAAAATCTGGATTGACCCTCAATATTAACCTACAAACAACCGCCGCTCTTGTAAGGTCTGGAGGTCTTTACCGTGATCAGAAAAAAGAAAAAATATCCTTTGAAGATTTAGGTATTTCTGTAGAAGCTCGAGATCCAGGAACAGGGTATCACCAACCTGAAGGCACTATGATTATTTATAAAAAGGGACTTCCCGCCTTTACAAAAAGACCAATCGTTGAATCTATTGCGGCTGCCCCAACGATCTTATCTTTATTTGAGGCACCCCTTCCTTCTTATATGGTTCCTCCCATACAAAGCGCTATCGATACTCTAAGAGAAAGTGCCTAGACGATGAATACAAAAATTGCAGTAAATCCGGAAGATGTATTTCTAAAGACCCTTCAACCAAAAGGGGTTGTTTTTCTATCCATCCTTGTTTTAGAAGGGCCTAACATTTTAAAGTTTATCGCCCCTCCTTCTTTCATGAATGCTTACCTTGAAAAAGGTCTTTACAACAATGATCCAACTCTTATTTTGGATCAACCCGTTCTTGGCTTCTATCGCTGGGAAAGATTTTTATTTGGACAAAAGATCATCAATCTTATCCATCAAGAAAGTGGCGCTACGTTTTGTGAATCTATGGTGCTTATTAGCGAGAACAAGCGTCTTGTTCTAACTGTTGGTTCAAAAAAAGAGCTTTCCCTTGCTCAGTGGTTTTTTGAAGAAAAACCTAATTTTGATTATTTGCTATCTTAAGAGAAAAACATGACGCAATATCGTGAAGAAAAGGACTCCTTTGGTATTGTTTTAGTACCTAAAGATAAGTATTGGGGCGCCCAAACTCAAAGATCTCTAGAAAATTTTAAAATTGGCACCGAAACGTTCCCCACTCTTTTTGTTAAAGCGTTTGCCCTTCAAAAAAGGGCTGCAGCTGTTGCAAACCAAAAAGTTGGGCGGCTTGATCAAGAGCGAGCGCTTGCAATTGTAAGTGTTTGTGAGGAGATTATTCATGGTCAGCTTTATGACCAATTTCCTCTTGTTGTATGGCAAACAGGATCCGGTACACAAACAAATATGAATTTTAATGAAGTAATTGCCTGTAGAGGGCAAGAAATATCGGGCCTGACAATTCACCCTAATGACCACGTAAACCAAGGCCAATCAACAAATGATTCTTTTCCAACGGTTATGCATATTGCAACGACGCTTGCACTTCATGAAGGGTTATTGCCTGCTTTAAGCTCTATGGAAGATGCCCTTTCAGTATTAGAGCTCCGTTTCAATAATATCATTAAAGTAGGTCGTACCCATCTACAAGATGCAACGCCTATGACTGTTGCCCAAGAATTTTCCGCTTATAGAGAACAAATTCACTTAAACAAAGAACGTATTTTATCAACGCTTCCTCGGCTTTTAAGTCTTGCGCAGGGAGGAACAGCCGTTGGTACAGGCCTTAATGCCCATCCTAAGTTTGCTGAAGAGTTTGTAAAAGAATTGTCTCATTATTCTGGGTATGCGTTTACAAGTGCTTCTAATAAATTCGAAGCTCTTGCAACCCATGATACCCTTGTAGAGGTTTCGGGTGCTTTGAATGTTATCGCCGTTTCTCTTATGAAAATTGCTAATGATATACGGCTTCTTGGATCAGGCCCTCGGTGTGGTTTTGGAGAGCTCATCCTTCCAGAAAATGAGCCAGGGTCCTCCATCATGCCAGGAAAAGTTAATCCCACCCAAGCAGAGGCCTTAACCATGGTCGCTGCCCAAGTTATGGGAAACCATACAACCGTCACTGTTGCGGGAAGCCAGGGGCATTTTCAGCTTAATGTTTTTAAACCGGTCATTATTTATAATATCTTACAGTCCATTCAGCTTTTAACGGATAGCGTTAAAAGTTTTACGGAAAATTGCCTAAAAGATCTTGAACTTGATAAGGACAAAATTAAATCCTATGTAGAACGATCTTTAATGATTGTTACAGCTTTAAATCGTAAAATTGGCTACGATAAAGCGGCAACGATTGCAAAAAAAGCTTATAAGGAAAACCTTTCGTTGAAGGAATCAGCGCTTGATCTTGGCTATTTGACCGCAGAAGAATTTGACGAGTGGGTTCGTCCTGAGGAAATGATTGAACCAAAAGAGTCATGATTGAGCCATCCTTAAAAAAACATTCCATTAATTTATTTGGTCACCAAACAAGCATTACGATTGAAACTGTTTTTTGGGAGACATTGAAACATATTGCGGATCAAAAAAAAATTTCTCTTAAGGCGCTTATAGAAGAAATAGATCAAAACCGTAAAGGGAACCTTTCTAGTGCTCTTCGCGTTTATGTTTGTCTTTATTATAAAAATCTTTTGGCTTCATGATATCGGATATTAAAAAAGCAATCGATCTTTTGAACACTGGAGATGTTATCGCCTTTCCAACAGAAACTGTTTATGGATTGGGTGCTGATGCCTCAAATGAACAAGCTGTTCAGAAAATTTTTACAACAAAGAAGCGTCCTGGCTTTAATCCACTGATTGTTCATTTGCTGGATCTTTCGTGGGCCGATACTATTGCCTATGTTCCACAAGAAGCCCTGCCTCTTGTTAACAATTATTGGCCAGGACCCTTAACGATTGTAGTACCTTTAAAAGAAGGCGCGCCAATTGCTCCCTCTGTTACAGCGGGCCTTTCAACCATAGGTCTACGGGTTCCCCGCCATCCTTTGTGTCGAGAGCTTTTGAAAGGCTATGGAAAGCCGATTGCTGCTCCCAGCGCTAATGCGTCCAACACGTTAAGCTGTACGACAGCAGCGCATGTAAGAAGATCTCTGGGGCAAGGTATTTATGTTTTAGAAGACCCTGCTTCTTGTGAATGCGGTCTAGAATCAACGATTATCGATTTTTCAACTTCAATCCCTACCCTTCTTCGATATGGGGCTTTATCTTTAGAAGCCATTCAGGACTATATTCCTTCGATCAAGCTTTCCACAACTGTTGAAAAAATAAAGTCACCAGGCCAGTTAAAGCATCACTACGCCCCCACTCTTCCTATCCGATTAAACGCGGAGTATCCTCTAGAAAAAGAAGCTTTTTTAAACTTTGGAGCTCCTCATCCTAAAGAAACATTAAACTTAAGCAGAGAAGGCAATTTAGAGAAAGCGGGATCTAATTTATTCAAAATGCTTCATGTCCTCGATGATCCAAATCAGTTCTACGCGATTGCGATTGCTCCTATCCCCAATAGTGGCATTGGAAAAGCGATCAATGATCGCTTGATCAGGGCTGCAACCCCAAAAAGTCTAGAGGAATCTTCATGAAACCAGCAATTATTCTGATTGACCCACAACTTGGAGAAAATATTGGTATGGTCGCACGTGCTATGAAAAATTGTGAGCTTTGTGATTTAAGGCTTGTGCGTCCGCGTATTCATTGGCTGAATGAGCATACAATTAAGGCAGCAGCGGGTGCTGGAGAAGACGTTCAAAAGGCTACAGTTTTCAACACAACAAAAGAAGCTATTGCTGATCTTGATTGGGTTTTTGCAACAACGGCACGTCCAAGAGATATGGAAAAAAGGGTTGTAACGCCTAATCAAGCCGCTTTGCATATTAAAAAGAATCCAGATCAAAAAGTTGGGATCCTTTTTGGAAAAGAACGGGCAGGGCTTGATAATGATGATATTGCCTTGGCTAATCGAATTATTGAAATTCCTCTTAATCCTGAGTATTCTTCGCTTAATTTAGCCCAAGCAGTGCTTATTTGTACTTATGAATGGTATCAAAGAGAAAAATCTACGCGTGTTTATAAAACAAATCACGGTATTACCAATACCCCAGCTCCAAAGGAAGATTTAATAAATTTATTCGAACACTTAGAAAGAGAGCTTGATAAAACTGACTTTTTTTTACCCCAAGACAAAAAACCTCGTATGGTTCGAAATCTTCGGAGCATGTTTCAGCATATTCCCTTGTCAACTCAAGACGTTCGAACACTGAGAGGGGTTGTTTCGGCCTTGACTTTTCGAGGGCCACTCCCCACATATAGGAAGTAGACTTTCTCTGTTGTCAAAAATCGTTTGACAACAAGGGTTAAATTTGTTTAAACAACAAGGAAGTATTTGTTAGAGTTTATAGTCAATGAGTAAAAGATTAAGTTCAAAGTATAAAATTAACCGTCGTTTAGGGGAAAACCTTTGGGGTCGCCCTAAGAGTCCTGTTAATGCGCGTCCTTATGGCCCTGGTCAACATGGTCCCAGCCGTCGCAAAAAAACAACGGACTTCGGTATTCAGCTTAATGCAAAGCAGAAGCTTAAGGGGTACTACGGAAGTATTGGCGAACGTCAGTTCCGTAATACGTTTAAGGAAGCTTCACGCCTTTCTGGAGACACAAGCGAAAACTTGATTGGTCTTTTGGAGAAGCGTTTGGATGCTGTTATTTATCGCATGAAGTTTGTTCCAACTGTTTTCTCTGCCCGTCAGTTTGTCAGCCATGGACATATTCTTGTGAATGGAAAGAAAACCAACATTCCTTCTTATCAAGTGAAAGAAGGCGATGTGATTGAAGTACGGGAACGTTCTCGTGCCATTAATATGGTTGTTGAGGCTTCTCAATCAGGAGAAAGAGATGTCCCTGATTATTTGGATGTAGATCATAAGTCCATGAAAGGAAAATTCCTTCGAGCGCCAAAGTTTGAAGATGTTCCTTACCCGGTTCAAATGGAACCACATTTAGTTGTGGAATTCTACTCACGATAATTCGGAGTAATTTTAAGACAAAAGGCCTTACTTAGGATTGCTGAGTAGGCCTTTTTTTCGTTAGAGGACAAAATGACGCCCCAACAATTTATAGAAACAAAGCTCAAAGATATTTTTAAAGAAGAAGGATTAGATGGTCATCTTGGGTCTTTAAAAATATCAGATAGACCGGATTTGGGTGACTATCAGTGCAATGGGGCTCTTACGGGTGCCAAGATACTTAGCAAAAATCCTCGTGTTCTTGGCGACATCCTTGCTAAGAAACTTAAAGACGCGATACCAAGTTTAGAAATAGAGATTGCAGGTCCTGGGTTCATTAATATAAAAATTTCTACTCTAGATCTTGGTCATTACGTTAACACCCAATCCTTTTGCCAATTTTCCATTCCAAAGCAAAAAGTTATTATCGATTATTGTGGCCCCAATGTTGCAAAGCCTATGCATGTTGGTCACCTTCGTTCCACTATTATTGGAGAAACCTTAAAACGTCTTTGTGTTTTTATTGGGCATGATGTGATCGGTGATATTCATATGGGTGACTGGGGCACCCAGATGGGCATGATGATTTATGAACTGAGCCTAAGACACCCAGATCTTCCGTATTTTGATCAAGAATTTCAAGGGTCGTACCCTAAAAATTCGCCTGTAACACTGGAAGACTTACAAGAAATTTACCCTATCATTTCTGGAAAATGTAAAATTGATGAAACTATTGCTGAAAAAGCTCGACTTGCAACTGTTGAATTACAGCAAGGAAGGCGCGGATACAGGGCTCTTTGGCAGCATTTTGTTGATATATCCATTCAGGATATGAAAGAGCACCTTCAAAAACTTGGTGTTGAGTTTGATCAATGGTTTGGGGAAAGTCGGTATCAAGACCAAATTCCGCCTCTACTAGACCGTCTTATAAAATCAAAAATAGCCAAGACAAGTGAAGGGGCCCTGATCATAGAAGTCGAGGAAGAAGCAGACAAGGCGCCTGTTCCGCCTCTTCTTTTGCAAAAGAAAGACGGAGGGTTTTTGTATGCCACCACAGACCTTGCAACGGTTGCAGAACGTGTGAATGTTTTTGGGGCAGAGCGCATCATCTATGTTGTTGATGGACGTCAGGGTCTTCACTTTGAGCAAGTTTTCCGTGCTGCAAAAAAAATAGGGCTCCAGGCTCACTATGACTTTATTGGCTTTGGTACAATGAATGGGTCTGATGGGAAACCTTTTAAAACAAGAGAAGGGGGCGTTATGCGCCTTGGAGAGCTTATTGATATGCTGATCTCTGAGGCCCTTAAAAGGATTACAGATGCAGGGCTTGGAAAAGACTTATCCCCTGCAACACTTCAAGATATTGCTCAAAAAATTGGGATTGCTGCCATAAAATTTGCAGACCTTCAACATGACCCTGTTCAAAACTATCAATTCGATATTGAAAAATTTATGAAATTTGAAGGAAAAACAGGTCCTTATATTTTATATGCAGGCGTTAGAATGCGCTCAATGCTTCAAAAAATAAGGGAGTCTGGTCTTAAAGAAGGCCCAATTTTACCAACACTTCTACCCGAAGAAAGAGAGCTTGTCCTTTCTTTAACACGCTTTGATGACTATGTTTTAAGAGCTTATGAAAAGTTATCCCCTCACATTTTATGTGACTATGCTTTTGATCTTTGTCAAAAATTTAGCCGGTTTTATCAGGTTGCCTATATTTTGAATGAGAAAGATAAGACACTTCAAGGATCAAGAATTTCTATTACGAAAAAAACTCTTGAAGTTTTAGAGAATCTTACAGGCCTTTTAGGCATTGATATTCCTGAAAAAATGTAGGAATCAATGCGTATTATTGGGGGTGTTTATCGTGGTAAAAAACTTAAGTCTCCTTTAGATAGCGCAACGCGCCCAACCAGCGATCGCATCAAGGAAAATTTATTTAATATTTTGTCAAATTGTATGATTTTCCAAGATATTGCTGTTTTAGATCTTTTTGCAGGGAGCGGCGCTTTGGGAATTGAGGCCTTATCAAGAGGGGCCAAAAAAGCAGTGTTCGTTGATAATCATCTTGAGGCCTTGAAGATTCTTAACGAAAATACAAAAATTTTTCACGACAAATGTTTTATTAGCCCTCAAAACGTTTTTGATTTTTTGTCAAAAAATCCCAGAGAGCCTGTAGATCTTATTTTTATAGACCCTCCTTATGGGAAAATTCCCATACATGACCTTTTGGAAACCATAAAACGATACGAATGGCTTAAAGGAAAAGGGTTGATTGTTGTTGAAACAGCGAAAGAAGAGTTAATTTTAGAGAATAGTTACAGAATAAAAGACCATCGTATTTATGGAAAAACAGCGCTGTGGTTTTTAGAGAATTAGGCTTATAGGGTTTCTTCTTTCAAAGCCTTTAGCATTGTTCGAATGATTTTAATTTGACGTTCAATAAGACGGTATTCGTATCCTACATCAAGTCCTGCAAGCGTTTGATGATAGTTTTCTAGCTCTGCGTTTAAAACAAGCGCATCAAGATCCGAGAGATGTTTTGATTGTTCAGTCAAAATGAGACATAAATCTTTTTTTACATAAGCAATTCCAGGATTAATAAAATAGCGTTGCGAAGAAGAATCTGTCTTAGAAATATGAATAACGCCAGAGATTAATTCTAAAATCATTGGGGCGTGATTGGGTAAAACTCCAACAGGACCTATTGATCCGGGTAATTGGATCTTAGAGACGCTATTGTGTATAAACGTCTCTTTAGGTGTTTGAATATGGAGCGCTAGTTCTTTCATTTCTTTGTTGTTTTTAGGACATCTTCTATAGATCCTTTCATATAAAAATCTACTTCTGGG
>VGCX01000002.1 GCA_016869935.1 Alphaproteobacteria bacterium | reverse complement strand
ATGAAAAAGAAAATTTCTTGCTTTTTATTTGTTTTTTTATTCAGGACTCATTAAATAAATAAAAAAACAAAATAACTATTTGACATATCTTATTTTATATTATAAATAAATAATTATTACTTTCTTATAATGCAAATTATCATGGTATTTAATATATCAAAAGACAATAAATTACTGTGATATTATTGACTTTTTAAGAATAATTAGTAAAAAATGACACTCTAAAAAGGAGACAGTTATGAGTACATTATATAAACTTAGTCTGTTTATAATGGCAACATCCACAGTTTTTCTTATGGGGTACCCGTAAAAAAACTTCCTAGACAACCTTAGGGCCCCTATTTTTTAGGGGCCTTGTTTTCTTGCTTTGTTTCCGCTTCAACATTTTCTCCTAAAATCAAAGAAGGATTAAGTTGGTATTTTGCTCGACATCCTATTTTATTCAAAGTAAGATCTCGGCAGTTGAAAATCCATTCCAAAGTATATCTTCCCAATTTCTTTGATAGGAACTTTGTATGAACCTTAATACACATCTTGATGCTTTCGCCCTTAAGATTAGGCAAAATGGGTATTACATTTAATTTTGATAGCTTTGTCGTTTCTTCAGATCCATTCATAATACCAACACCCGCTTGACATAAAAGATCTACAGTTCGTGTTCCTGTAAGGTCAAAGGTACGAATTTCATTCATCGCAACGGAGGAACGAACCTCAGCAGGCATTCCCATAACCTTGGGATTATGAAAAAAACCTTTTTGAAATAAAAGGTTATGACGATAGAGATCTTCTATCGTTTTAATCTCTCCGTGTTTTTTTAAATAATTCTCACTAACCCACAACTGTTGAACAAAATCATAATAGGGAAAATAACTATACGTCTCTGTATCGTCTTTTATTTCTGAGGTAAAATAAAACTCGTTAATTTCTTGTTCTTCATAAAAAACATCATCTAATTGTTTCAAAGAAGGATTAATCCTTGGATTTTTCGTTATAAAATCCAAAAAATAAGGAATAATGAAGTGTTCTAAAAGAGTTTGTGGGCCCGTTATTTTTATCTCACCCTGCAGATAGTCTTTTTGGGAATCTATCTTTTCATATAAAAATTCAAAGGATTGCGATGCCCTTTTACATTGAGGGTAAAAATCTAATCCTTCTTCATTTAACTCAATAGCCGTTGGATTTTGTTTGCGTAAAAATATTTTTTTTCCAAGTTTTTTTTCAATTCGCTGAACATAAACGTTAATAGACGAAGGAGAAATTTCCAGCTGTTCGGCTATTTTCTTGGGTTCCCGGCATTCTTTAACAGCGCAAATAAAATTTACATCTGTTGTTGTAAAATCATTTTTTATGCTTGACATCAATTTCATCTTGTATTAAAAGTTACTAACAATGTGTTATTACACTACAATATAGTTACAAAGTAAAGTAGCAATTGTAATAGAGAACACGGTCTGTTTCAAGGGTAGAAACGACCACACTCATGAAGTGTATTGGCTGAATAGGCCCGGGGGGATCTTGCACCAGATCGACGTAATGTCAAAACCCGCCTCCGGGTTCTCTCAGAGGGAGTGTCGTCCGACCATCTTGCCTCCCAAATCTCAAAAGCGGGCGACACTCTACTTTTAGAGTAGGGAGAAGAAATGAAAGAAACCCTCTTGCACATTTCTTCTCCCTTTTTTTATGTCTTTTTGAACATCGATAACTTCCTAAAAACCCCTGTATCATAGGCTTTTGGCACGGGAACAACCCCCATTAACCAATTTAAAATATCACTGTCTGTGCAGTGAAGAAGCGTTTCAAAATCCTTTAATTCTGCTGGGGTTAAATTGCTTATTTCTTGTTCTGCAAAGGTTCTGAGCAAAAATTCTGTTTCTTTCATACCCCTCTTAGCACAAAGATAGAATAGTTTCTTTATATGATAATTTTCTAAACTTTTATCCATTATGGCACCCAATCCAAGTTAAACCCTTGCCACCCTACGAAGGGAAAAACGGGTGGCGGATTTGTTTTTGCCTGCCTTAAAAGATAGCATGCATGATCTGTATCCGTAGAATGTTCTAAAAATCCCATGGCTCTTAAGACATCGCTAAGGATAAATTCGGCAAAAGCCGGTGTTGAAATTAGGTCTTTTGGAGGATTTCCTATAATTTTCCGCCAGAAAGAATTGGGTTTTATGGAAGGTTCTTGGTTAACCAGAACCCCATAATCATAAGTTTCTTTTGTCTTATGAAGACTGACAAAGGTTCGAAGACTATCGTGCTCCCCTCTGTTCAAAAGGTCTGCCATTGAATAAAAAGGATCAACCCACTGCCCCTGGAGATTCCGACAGTAAAAAGAAATATCTTGGGAAAAGCACAGACGATCCCTTTGAAGACGTTGCTGGTATTCTTCCAAAGACCATGTGTTTTTGACCACACCCCAACCATGGGTCGCCCCCTCTTGGATGGCTTTTAGGACATGGTGATGGTGATCAATGAGGCTATAAAAATGTCCCACGACCTCATGAACGGCCAAAGCCTCTCCTCCATCATAAACGCCGTCTTGGATCAAAATTTTATGGTTTGCAACCATTGCTGGGGCATACCGGACCTGTGCAGGTCTAAGGCTTGAAAAAGGAATTAAGATCTTTTTGGTCAAGTATTTTCTACTTTTTATTTGAAAAATCGTAAGTTATTTTTTTCTTAGTGCGCACGTAACATTTTTACCCCAATACCTTCAGAAAGCAAACTTACTATAAGAGTATTAAGACTAACACCTTCTATTTTAGAAAGTTCTGTTAATTTTTTATGTAATGTTTTTGGAGTTCTAACAACCCATTTACCACTAAAAGAATCCTTACAAGGCTGAGGAACTGGGCGCCCAAGTTCTGTCATTGTTCTGATCCAAGAATTAATAGAATCTTCTAGGTTATGAACAGCCTCTTCAGGAGTTGATCCATCTGCTATGCATCCATTTAACTCTATGGCTTCAGCAAGATAGCCACCCCCTTCTTGGTCTGACAATTTTCTTACAGTAAATGCATAATCAATCATAATAGATATCCATTTTAATATTTTGAATCATTAAATGATACCGTTTGATCCTATCAAAAAAGTAATTGTTTCCATATTTTTTACTCGACAAGCTAGCTTTAAAAATTACATTCTATAATTGGATACTCCGGATTTTCTTCCCCTGAGTTTACTCAGTGATCAGA
Source organism: Alphaproteobacteria bacterium (assembly GCA_016869935.1). Classification (GTDB taxonomy): domain Bacteria; phylum Pseudomonadota; class Alphaproteobacteria; order UBA7879; family VGCX01; genus VGCX01. The sequence goes on along the minus strand of VGCX01000002.1, from coordinate 54,097 downwards.
TGCCGGAGTTTTTTTTATGCCTATCTTGATCTGACAATTTTCTTGCAGTCAACAAGGATTATCAAATCCTCTAAAGTGCCTCAGCATTTTTCGCAAGGTAGCTTGCAACGCCATCAGCAGTCGCTTTCATGGCTTGTTTGCCTTTGTTCCACCCAGCCGGACACACTTCACCGTGCTGTTCATGGTAATGCAACGCATCGACCATGCGAAGGGTTTCATCTACATTTCGCCCAAGGGGTAGATCGTTGACGACTTGATGGCGAACAATTCCCTTCCCATCAATTAAGAACGTCCCACGAAACGCAACGGCATCATTGACCAAAACATCATAAGAGCGTGCAATGTTTTTGGTTAAGTCTGCAACGAGTGGAAATCCAATAGGCCCAATACCCCCATTATTAATGGGTGTATTCTTCCAAGCCAAGTGGGTGAAATGGGAATCAACGCTGACGCCAATGATTTCTGTATTTCTTTCTTTGAAACTGCTCAAGCGATTAGCAAAGGCAATGATTTCTGAAGGGCAGACAAAGGTAAAGTCTAGGGGATAAAAGAACAAAACGCCTGTTCGACCCTTTAAATAATCCTTCAAATTAAAATTTTCTTTAATTGTGTTATCACCCATTACCGCAGCGGCAGTAAAATCTGGGGCTGTTTTTCCAACGAGTACCGTCATGTTTTTTCTCCTTTTATGATGTACGAATAATTTTAGCTAATTTAGGAAATGTCAACGGTGATCCACCAATAATATTGGTCGACTCAAAAGGGGATTGTTTTCCATCATAACTTTCGATGAATCCACCCGCTTCGGTAACCAACAAAACCCCGGCCGCAATATCCCAAGGGCTCAGACGTTTAATAAAAAATCCATCAAATTTTCCAGCTGCAACATAGGCAAGGTCCAAGGCGGTTGACCCTGTAATACGCACACATCCAAAGGTCCTGGCAACTTCGCTCACATGATCCGAGGGGGACGTTGCAATAAGGGTTGTATCAAACTCTTCCCGATCGGAAACACGAAGACGGGTAAACCCAAGAAAGGCCCCCTCCCCCCGAACAGCCCAAAAGAACTCATCGGTTAAAGGGGTATAAATAAGTCCTGCTTGAATGACCCCTTTTCTTTCGTAGGCTATCGAAATGCAAAAATGGGGTACACCGTGCAAAAAGTTAAAGGTTCCATCCAATGGATCCACAATCCATCGATTGTCGGGATCTTTACCAATAACTTCTCCTCCCTCTTCTAGCAAAAACCCAAAATCAGGGCGCGCTTTGAGCAATTCTTCGCGAATGTTTTTCTCAGAAAATGTATCAGCGTTACTGACAAACTCCCGAATGCTTTTTCGGGAAACCTTTAGCTTATCAATTTCATTAAAATCTTTAATTAAAAAACGCCCAGCTTTTATAGCCGCATCAGCCATCACATTAATGATAGCCGATTTTGTCATAAAACGACGAGAGGCAAGAGTATGATTCATGAACGCTGATTAATCCTTTGCTTTTTCAACATAGCTACATTCTACCGTGTTGATAACAACCCGTGTCCCTGCTTCAATGTGGGGTGGAACCATAATGCGGCAACCATTTTCCAAGATCGCAGGCTTATAAGAAGACGAAGCTGTTTGCCCCTTAATTACAGGATCTGCTTCTGTAATAGTCATAACAATCGTTTCTGGAAGAGAGGCGCTCAATGCTTTTCCCTCATGGTAAAAAACAGAAACCATCATACCATCTTGAAGAAATTGGGCGCTCTCGCCAATAAGACTACCTGGAATAGTGATTTGATCATAAGTTTCTTGATCCATGAACGTATAATCGTCCCCTTCTTGGAACAAAAACTGCTGAGATCGTTCATCCAAATGAACCCGTTCTACATCTTCACTAGACCGAAATCGTTCATTCGTTTTTGTTTCACCCGTTAGCTCTTTCATTTCGGCTTGAATATAGGCCCCGCCTTTTCCAGGCTGGGTATGTTGGGTTTTTGTAATGACCCACAATTTGCCTTTGTGTTCAATAACATTACCTACGCGAAGACTGTTCGCATTTACTTTCATCAGGGGCTCCTACACAATAATTGATGATGGAACTTTAGCAAGAGGACTAAAAAAGCGCAAGAGAGCCTCTAAGCTATTTTGCAAAATACCTCAAAAACTATGTTTTTTTTCTTGCAAAGCAGCAGCTCTTCCGCATATTATGCCTATATTAATTGAATCTTCAAGCGGGAGTAGCTCAGGGGTAGAGCACAACCTTGCCAAGGTTGGGGTCGAGGGTTCAAATCCCTTCTCCCGCTCCATTTCCCCAGATCTCTACTATGATGAATTTTTAATACAATAAAACCCAAAGGAGTCTGGTAAATGGAAAAGAACTCAAAAAGTTTTTTGCTTAATAGCGAGAAATTTCTTGTGGAAATTAAAAGGCATATTTCCCAAAAAGACCCTCGTTTCTTGGAAAAATTCATTGATGTTCTTTATAAGGACGCCCCCCTAAGTCTGTTTCAAGAATTTGAGCCAAAAGCTCTTTATTACAAAGCTTTACATTGTCTAGATTTTTTAAAAACCGGTCTTGATAAGGCCCATGAAATCTTTTTTGAAAACACAGAGACCTTACCACAAAAAACGACATTTTATCTTTTATGTGATTCAAAGCCTTTTATCGTTGACTCTGTTATATCGTTTCTCGTACAGCGCGGATATCACGTTGATATGTCATTACACCCAGTCGTTGGGGTTGCACATACAAAAGAAAAAGGAATTGAGACTATTTTTGATCCATCTTTTGAAACTTTTTCAGGAAAGACTATTCTTTTGCTTTCTATTGAACTGAGCGAGTATCTTGATAAAGAAGAACAATCCTTTCTAAAAACACATATAGAATCCATCCTTCATGATATTCATAAAGCTGTTTCTGATTGGCAAGAAATGCGTCAAAAAATTAATGATGCCGTGTTTGATGTGGATCTTGGAGCTGCTGCTTTTCATCGAGAACAAAAATTAGAAATTCAAAGTTTTCTTCAGTGGTTAGACCGTGGATACTTCACATTCCTAGGATACCGAGAATATGATTCCAAAGGAAATCTTCTTGAAAGTTGTGGTATTTTACCAAAAACAGATGTCCGTCTATTTTCAAATGATCAGTCACTTGCGTCCCCCCTTTTAGACCATCAAGCTTTTTGTATTACAAAAACACAGACCCTATCAACCGTGCATCGTCTTGTCCCTATGGATGTAATTGTTATCAAGAAATTTGACAGCAAGGGAACAATTATAGGAGAACGCCAGTTTATTGGCCTTTTTACATCTTCTGTATACAATCGAAGCATCCAAGACATTCCCCTTCTTAGAAAGCGCGCTGTTGGCCTGCTTGATATGTATGGTTTCCAAGCAGAAGATCATAAAGGAAAACTCTTACTTCATATCTTAGAATCCTTTCCACGAGATGAATTTTTTCAAGCGGATGAAGAATTCCTTTTAACAACGACCCGGGCTATCATGGATTTAAAAGATCGCCAACAGCTCGCTCTTTTTGTTAGAAAAGATCCTTTGGGTCACATTGTTTCTTGTTTAATCTATGTTCCAAGAGATCGATTTAATTCTGGTCTTCGAGAAAAATTTTCATCGATTATATCTTCCGATCTTCAAGGATCTGTTATTTCTTTCAAAACAGAGATGGGCGGAGACTTAGCATTTGCTCGTGTACATCTTTTAATAGCCTCAAATCCTGATGTGTCTAAAAAAGTTCAAGTCCAAACACTGGAAAAGCGGCTTCAAGAGGCCTCTCTTACATGGGAAGATGTTTTAAAGCAACAGCTGATTCAAACTAAAGGTCCAAAGGCTTATGAACTTGTTAAAACTCTTTCTGGAATTTTTTCTGCGGCTTACAAAGAAAGTTTTTCACCAGAAGAAGCTTTAAAAGATCTTGATGTTATTGAAAAAACCTTAGGACAATCTTCCTTTGCTATTCGTCTCTATCAAGAAACAGATCCTGACCAAAGGAGACTTTTTTTAAAATTATACCAAAAGGAAACACCTATTATTATCTCTGATATTTTACCTCTCCTTGAAAACATGGGATTACGGGTACTTTCAGAAACGTCCTATCTTATTAATGATAATACCTCTAAGGTTTGGATTCACCATTTCTCCCTTGAACCAGCGATTGTTTTAAAGGCTTCCGTTTTGGATCAACTTCAAGAAAATTTTCAAGCTTGTCTTTCTGGTCTTTGGAGTCATCAAATTGAAAATGATTGCTTAAACTCTCTTATTTTTACAGCGCAACTCTTTTGGCGTGATGTTGTACTGCTGAGGGCCTATTTCAAATATTTAAAACAAATTAACTTTGCTTTTGATCTGGATTTTATTGCTAGAACCCTTGGGGCTCATGCCTCTATTACAAAAGATTTTATTCTTCTTTTTTACCAAGCTTTTGATCCAAAAATAGAAGAAAGTAAAAGGAACTCTGCTCTAAATGCCACTTTAAAAAAAATAGAGATGTCCCTTAAGGAGGTTCAAAATTCTAATGAAGACCGTATTTTACGGGTATTTTTGAATATTATTCTTTCAACCCTTCGAACGAATTATTTTATCAAAGAAAAAGGAACAAATGAGCCTAAGCCTTATATTTCTTTAAAGCTTAGCGGGCATAAAATCATGAACTTGCCCTTGCCAAAACCTGCCTTTGAAATTTTTGTTTATTCCCCCTGGATGGAAGCAATTCATTTGCGGGGTGGAAGTGTTGCACGCGGCGGCATTCGCTGGTCAACACGCCCTGACTTTAGAAGAGAAATTCTCGATCTAATGAAAGCCCAAATGGTAAAAAACAGTGTTATTATTCCGGTAGGCGCAAAAGGTGGGTTTATTGTTAAAATACCCATGGAACATTTAAATTTCGATGAGCGTCAACAAAAAGCCATTTTTTGTTACCAAACCATGATTCGCGGGCTCTTGGATATTACAGACACATTGACCAATGGCCACATAACAACCCCTCAGAGTGTTCATCCCTTAGACGAAAAAGATCCCTATTTAGTTGTTGCAGCGGATAAAGGAACGGCAACCTTTTCGGATATAGCCAATGCCCTTTCTTCTGAGTACGGCTTTTGGCTTGATGATGCTTTTGCCTCCGGAGGAAGTGCTGGATATGATCATAAAAAAATGGCTATCACTTCAAAAGGGGCATGGATTGCCGTTGCTAGACATTTTCGAGAAATAGGCGTTGATGTTCAAGAAGATCCTTTTACTGTGATCGGTGTTGGAGATATGTCGGGCGATGTCTTTGGAAATGGCATGCTCCTTTCCAATAAAATTACATTAATTGGCGCTTTTAATCATACTCATATTTTTCTAGACCCTGCACCGAATTTGGAAAGAAGCTTCCAAGAACGGTCTCGACTTTTTAATCTTCCTCGATCGAATTGGGATCAATATGATCCAAAAGTTCTATCAAAAGGGGGTATGATTATTGATCGACGAGAGAAGACCGTTACTTTAACACAAGAAATCCAAAAACTTTTTAAATTGGATCAAAATACGGCAACGCCTCAAGAAATCATTCAAGTTCTCTTGAAGGCAGAAGTAGACCTTTTGTGGTTTGGAGGAATCGGTACTTTTGTAAAGGCAACGACAGAACTTCATGAACAAGTAGGCGATCGCATAAATGATGACTTAAGAGTCAATGGCAGCGACCTACAGTGCAAAGTTATTGGTGAAGGGGCAAACCTGGGAATGACCCAGCGCGCAAGAATCGAATATGCTTCGCGAGGGGGACGTCTCAATACAGATGCAATCGATAATTCAGCAGGGGTTGACTGTTCCGATCATGAAGTGAATATCAAGATTCTTCTTCAAGAAGACTCTATTAAAAAAGCAATGTCTCGAGAAAGTCGCAATAAACTTTTAGAACAAATGACCGAAGAAGTTTCAGCTTTAACACTTCGAGATAATTATCTTCAAACACAAGCTATTTCAATTATCCAAAAACGTGGACACTCAGTGATTGGTCGACAAAGTCGCTTTATTCGAACGCTTGAAAACATTGGCAAACTTAATCGAGACATCGAATATTTACCAACAGATAAAGAGCTTGATGATTTTAGAATCAGCCGCAAGGCTCTGACCCGGCCAGAAATTGCTATCCTTCTAGCGTACGGTAAAATTTTTGCTTTCGACCAGATATTGACCTCCCCTCTTGTTGATCTTTCTTTCCTTCATAAAGATCTATTGGCATACTTTCCAGAAGCATTAAAGGCAAAGTTTAAAAAAGAAATTGAAAATCATCCTCTGAAAAGAGAAATGGTTGCAACACTTGTTGCCAACAATTTGGTTAACCGTATGGGACCGACATTTCTGAGTGAAATGATGGATCTCGCGAGCGGAACTGTAGAAGAGATAATCTCTGCCTATCTCATTGTTCGAGAAAGTTTTTCTTTAACAACTCATTGGGAGGAGATTGAAAAACTTGATTATCAAACATCTACGGATATTCAATATACGATGTTCTTAGAAACGATTGATTTAGTAGAACGATGCTCTTTATGGCTTTTAAGACATCGTCAAAAAACCCTGGACATTCAAAAGGATATTCTCGATTTCTCTAACGGGGTTCGTGAACTAACAAACTGCATTGATGACTGTATTTCTGGATTCTCTCTTTTAAAAAAGAATCACGCGCAAATGACTTTCTTAAAGCAGGGAATTCCTGCAGAGCTTGCCAAAAGAATGAGCCAACTTTCTTTGATGTCTATGAGTTTTAGGATCATTAATAGCGCAAAAAAAATGAACATATCGCTTAAAAAAGCAGCCCATATTTTCTTCCAAATTCATGAACAATTTTCTATTGATTGGTTTTTAGAGCAAATTAATACAACCACAGATAACAGTTGGACAAAAAGAGCCTTCTATGGAATGCGCGATCAACTATTACAGGTTAATGAAAAATTAATGGAAACTATTTTAAAAGAATATCCAAAGGAATCATCTGAAAACGCTTTTAGGGATTGGTGTCAAAAAAGACTAAACCGTTTGAATCAAATAGACACCCTTATCAAGGAAATTAAGTCCCTTGATAAGGTAGATTTTTCCATGGTTTTCGTCTTTTCTCACCACCTAGAGGAATTGAGCTAAAACTCAATTTTCAAGACTAATAAAGGGAAGTAGCCCTTAAGAAACAGGATGCTTTAGGCGTTCGCTCTCAAGCTCCTCCAAAGAACAAAGACCCATTTCAACGGGATTCCGTGGATGGATGCTTTGAATATTCCAGTGAGTCCGATTTCTAATCTTATCGATAGTATCTTTTGTTGTCCCTATAAGCTTAATAATCTGTGCATCACTTAGCTCATGACAATTTCTGAGCATCCAGGAAACTGCATCAGGCTTATCTTGGCGTTTTGCAATCGGAACATACCGTGCCCCAGGGGTGCGACGATGTTTTTCATTCAGTTCTCCAGATAATATCAACGCAAATGAAGAATCACTTTGACACCGATCAATTTCTTCTTGAGTCAGTTGACCTTGAGAAATAGGGTTAATGCCAATAATGCTAATATCACCATCAGCCATAGCTTGAACTTCTAAAACATGGAGATGGCAAAAATTTGCAATTTGCTCAAAGGTCAGGGTTGTATTTTCAACTAACCATGCCGCAGTTGCCTTAGGCATTAAGGGAACAGCCATTTCTTTCTCCTTTAGTAAATATTGATAAGCATTTTAGACACAATGTTTATCAATGGTAAAGTATTTATTCATCACCCAGTGAAATTCCAAGACCTCGTGCCGTTGTGATAAGGCTACCGTTTAAATCAACTGTTTGATAGGAACCAAGAGCATCCTTTAAAGGAATATCAACGACTTCTTGATGTTGCCAAGCAACCATGCGACCATATTTTTCTTGTGCAATCAACTGCACCGCCTTAACACCAAAAGCAGCAGCCATAATCCGGTCTTTTGCAATAGGTTGGCCCCCTCTTTGAATATGCCCCAACACCATCGTACGGGTTTCAACATGAATTGCTTCAGACAATTGTCGACTAATAAAATCGCCAACACCCCCATATCGTTCTGCGCCATCTTCGTAACGAACCATCAAAGGATCTTTTTCTGCCATACGAGCAGATTCAGCAACAACGACCAAAGCAAAATTTCTACCTGTTTGAATAACAGATTGAATTTTCTGAATAATATGCTGCATTTTAAAGGGGATTTCTGGAATAAGAATTACATCCGCCCCCCCTGCAAGACCTGCATTAAGAGCGATATGCCCCGCATCACGGCCCATAACTTCTAAAACCATAACACGATCATGACTAGCAGCCGTTGGCTGAAGCCCATCAAGTGCATATGTTGCAACCTCTACAGCCGTTGAAAAACCAAGAGCTTCCGTGTGACTCACATCATTATCGATTGTTTTGGGGATCCCTACGAGATTTATGTTCCCAAGCTCAGCGAGTTGGCTCATGATTTTAAGACCCCCATCTCCGCCGATTGCGATCAAAGCATCAAGACCCAGTTTATGATAGACTTCAATGGCTTGATTAGAACAGTCTCCCATTGTGCCATCTTCTTTCTTGTAAGAAAAAGGATTTCCTTTACTTGTGGATCCAAGGATGGTCCCCCCCATTCTTAAAAGAGCATGGCCAAACCCCTTAAAGTTAACATCAAGCTTTTCAACAAGCGGTGGATCCGTTAACAAACCAACAGTTCCGTTGCGAATCCCATAAACTTCCCAACCATACTTCAAAATAGCACATTGTGTTACGGAGCGAATAGCTGCATTAAGACCCGCACAATCGCCACCACAAGTTAAAATTCCTATCCTTTTCACTTGAATACCTTTTAGATTTTACTTTAAAGTGAGTTAAATTTTATTTCTTATATCATCTTTTTTTAAAAGAGCATAGAGCACTCATGATCACACACGGCTTAATCAACTTAGGTTTTTATAGTATTGCCACCCACCTTGTCTTTTTTAGTCTGCCTCTTGTTGCGACTTTTAAAGGAAAAGGAACCGTTGTCTTAGTGGCTCTGTTATGTCTTTTGCACTTAAAAGATTTTTGGGCTAATCGATCTTCTTTTAAATCGGAAACGATAAGGGTATCAAAAACATGTTTAGGCATCGCATGTATTGGATTTCTAGTGTGGTGTTTTCTAAGCAGTTTTTGGAGTGAATTTCCCCTCCGTTCATTGACAAACCTAAGCCGATATGGATTTTTGGCCTTCCTAGGATACTGTCTTTATAAAACTAGCATTCTATTGCCACCAGAAAAAAAGAGTATTTTGTCCAAAGCATTTTTTAGAGGATATATTTTTTATTTATCTTTTTTTCTTTTTGAGATTTTTGTTTTTCCTATGGCTTCTAAAATCTATGCGGATTCTATCCAATTTAATTCTCAGTTGTTTATTAAAGGCATTGTAAATTTGGGTTTCTTGTTTTGGCCCTTTTTATTTTCTCTGTCTAAATACGAGTCAAAAATCTCTTTTTCAAAAGCTCTGTTGCTTGCAGCAGCCCTTTTGATGTTTATTTTGATTAATGCTGCACCCGATGCCGCGCGCGCTGGAATACTCTTGGGTCTTTCGGGAACACTTTTTGTGTATTATAAACCAAAGAGCGCCTATGTTTTTTCTGTCATCTTCTCTGTATTCAGCGTACTAGCGCCTTGGATTTTTACTTCTTACTTAACACCTGAAACTTTAGGAAGTCTATTTCATTATCTTCCTCTAAGTTATCAACACCGTTTTTTTATCTGGCATGAAATGAGCAAGAAAGCCCTAGAAAGTCCCCTTATAGGCCACGGTTTTGATTACGCGACCACGCTTGCCAAAGGTCCCATTATGTGCCTTAAAAAAATCTATTTTTCATGGCAGGTATATCCCTTAAAGTTTTCTTTTTCGCCCCTTGTCGATATTGGATGTGGCCATATTTTTACAAGCCACCCTCACAACGGAATTGTTCAAATATGGGTTGAGTTGGGTTTAATTGGTATTATTTTATTTTTAGGAATTTTTTGGCTATTAACGTCAAAAATTGTAAGAATAAAAAATCCTGCAGAAAGAGTAGCCTATTTTGGTCTTCTTTTGTTTTATACCGTTATTATGCTTGTCAGTTCTGGCCTGTGGCAAAAATGGATTATGGCGACCATTATATTAGCTTTTGTTGGTTTTTGTGCTATAAAAGATGATCTTAAGATCCCGCTAAAAAAAGGATAAGCTATGGTAACCTTAGAATTTGAAAAGAATATTAATGAACTAGAGAAAAAAATAGAAGAGTTGCGTCATGTATCCAAGGCAGATGGCGTTAGTATCGTTAGTGAAATCTCAAAATTACAAACGAAGGTTAACAAATTGCTTAAGGAAACGTATGAAAAACTTTCTCCATGGGAAAAAGTTTTAGTTGCTCGACATCCAGAACGTCCTCATTTTTTTAATTATTGTACCGCTTTAATAGAGGATTTTATTGAACTTTCTGGAGATAGAAGCTTTGGAGAAGATGCAGCGATTATTGGTGGATTTGGTAAATTTAGAGGACAGCCTGTGTTAATCATGGGACACGAAAAAGGTCATGACACAGGTTCTCGGTTAAAGCATAACTTCGGAATGCCAAAGCCGGAAGGATACAGAAAAGCCCAGCGCCTGATGAAACTTGCAGATCATTATGGCCTTCCGATCATTACGCTCGTCGATACAGCTGGCGCTTACCCAGGAGTTGGCGCTGAAGAAAGAGGTCAATCAGAGGCCATTGCCAGGTCTATTGATGTATGCCTCTCTGTTTCTGTTCCCTTTATTACCGTTATTATTGGAGAGGGAGGATCAGGGGGCGCGATCGCAATTGCTGCTGCTAACCGAGTTCTTATGTTTGAGCATTCTATTTACTCTGTTATATCCCCCGAAGGATGTGCCTCTATTTTATGGCGCAGTGCTGACAAAAAACAAGAAGCAGCTATTGCCCAAAAACTAACAGCTCAAGACCTTTTGAAACTTAAAGTGATCGATGGAATTATTAAGGAGCCCTTAGGGGGCGCTCACCGCGATCCAAAAGAAGCAGCAAAAGCTCTTGGAGATACCTTAGAAAGAGAGTTAAAGTCCCTACAATCCTTGTCCCCCGCCGAGCTAGTGAGAAAGCGTCAAGAAAAGTTTTTAGCCATGGGGCGTTCCTAAACATGCATCAAGAAGAAAAAAATCTTTCTCCTTACATAGGAGGGATTTTGATAGGACTTCTCCAAATTCCTTCCCTGCTACTGTTTGGAAAGCTCTTGGGTCTTTCCTCTTCTTATGGTTCTTTGTCTGCCTACTTTTTGAATATTTTTTATGACCTCTCTTTTTATCCACACATACAAAAGCTTTTAACAGGCGTTGGCCCATGGCAATTATCTTTAGCAACTGGTATTGTCGTTGGAGCCTATCTCTCAAGAAAACCCAAAATATCTTTGGATATAGATCCTTATTGGCATTATTTAGGACTTCAAAAGAAAACCGTTTACACTTTTTCTTTTATAGGAGGGATTTTCCTTGTATTTGGAGCTCGTTTAGCTGGAGGATGCACTAGTGGTCATGGTCTTTCAGGTATAGCAACACTTTCTTTAAGTTCTTTTATTGTTATGAGCACCATGTTTTTAACAGCAATTGCTGGGTTTTTCGGACTAAAAAAAATCTTTAGAGAAAAAAATTGATGTTAATAGCAACATTTTTTATTGGAATTTTATGGGGTGGAATTTTTCAAAAAACAGGTATCCTGCGCCCAAAAACTATTTTAAAGCAGCTTTCTTTTGAGGATTTTACAATGCTCAAAATGATGAGCGCTGCTATTGTTACATCCTTTGCGATATTATTCTTAGGGCATTATTTTTTTGATGTGCATACCCTTGTAAAACCTTTTGATCTTTTTCCCAATATTTTTGGAGGCATTTTTATGGGCATCGGTATTATTTTAACAGGTGCATGCCCTGGAACGGCTTGGGCACAACTAGGTGCTGGTTATAAAAATGCACGATTCATAATTTTAGGAGGTCTTCTTTCCGCAACTTTTTATGGGATGTTTTTGCCAGAAGTAGAAGCTCTTTTTATAAGCAATCCTCAGGAAAAAATTTCCTTGGTGTTTTAGGATCTATTCACCAACATAGGAAAATCGTGGTTGGCTTATACCGTTAACCTCAACCAGTTCAGTAAACATTTCCAAAGGACGCACCCAGAAGCCTTTTTCACCATAAAGTGCCTTATAAATAACAAGTTTTTCTAAGGTTTCTGAATGGCGCGCAATACCAATCACTTCATAATTCAGGTTTTTATAGTGGCGATATTTCCCAGGTTTGATATTTAGCACAAAGCAACTTCTTAAATTATTTAGCAGGATTAAAAACTATGCTATAGTAAAGAAAAAAATAGGGACAATCATGATAAAAATATTAACTGAAAAAAAGTTCCTTTTTCTTCTATTGATACAAAGTCTGCTAATTTTAAACCATAATTTTTTAACAAGCGCAACAAAGATTATTATCCCCCATGAAAATCATCATATTCTTTTGGAAACGTCTTTGTGGAAATGGCCATTCCTTTTGATCACAGGTATTTTATACTTTTGGACAACGAATCGCTATAATACCCAAAAATCATTCATACTATTCTTGAGTGGGTTTTGGGGGATTTCTTTAGTGTGCTGTCTTAGTATGATTTTCTATGAACACTCCCATATTTCTTTTGAAACTTACAGCTTGCTTTATCAAAAATATCCAGGTTTTACAGGTATTATAGATACCTATAGATACTGGTCAGAAATTCTTTTATCAGTCATGACACAAAGCTTTTATTCTGTTTTTATCAATGTTTTTTTCTGGCAGCTTGTTATTGATTCGACAAACCCATCAAATGCTAAAATTATCTACCCATTATTTGGTTTTGTGACACTACTAACCTTATTAATTTGTTCTTTTTTAGAACCATTTTTCTTATCTCATCCTCTTTTGATGACTCAAGGATATGGGCTTTTATTAATTATCACGATAGTACTTGCAAGAAAAATTTCTCCCCTATCTATAAAAGAAAAACTTAGCGAAAAAAATCTATCCACACTAGAAAGCTTTGGACATATCTTTACTTCATCAGAATTTGGTCTTATGGCAGGACTTACATCTCTATTTTTTGTCATAATGATCCTTGCTCAATTTTTAGGCGTAAACTCTTTATTATTGTTTGGTTTTTATGGGTTTATCCAAATCGGCTATTTACTTTTGCCAACGAACATACGCGCAAAAAGCAAGATGGTTATTGATGGTATTTTTGTTGGTTTTGTCTCATTTTCCGCAGGAGAACTTGTAAAAATCAGCTTTAGGTTTCACGCTCTACAAAACCTAGAGATCAAAGTATTGATAACCACTTTAGTCTTAATTTTTGTGGGGTTTTTTGCTTTATTATACTTTAAACTTTTCAAAAAGCTTAAAGCAAAAAACTTGCTTACACCTTCATAATTTATAAAAGTTATTTATTCTTCTAGTGGCTTAACCTGGCAAGTTCCATCATGAAAAACAAGATGCAAGAGGTCTTTTGACCGTGCTTGTTCTGAAGATGTTACGAGGGACCCTAGAGGAGTTTTAACAAGGGAGAATCCGCGTTTTAAAGTGTTTTGATAGGAATAACTTTCTAAAAGTTGGTGTAAGCGAAGAAACGTATTATTTTTTTGTTCTATATAACTCTTGAAGCTTCGTAAAAATCTTTCAATTTTTTCATCAAGATACAATAGCTTTTCATCAATAATTTTTTGAGGGTTTCCAAGACCTCTTTTTAGCAAATCAATTCTCGTGGAATATTCTTTTAAAAGACGTCGAAGACCATGGTGTAATTGCAAAGAGGAATTTTGAACAAAAAGCATTAAATCATTCTTCACAGGAACAGATAATTCAGCAGCCGCTGTTGGGGTTGGAGCCCGTTGATCTGCCACAAAATCTATGAGCGTCACATCTGTTTCGTGGCCTACCGCTGAAATAACGGGTATTTTACTGTCAAAGACGGCTCTCACGACTATTTCTTCGTTAAAACACCATAAATCTTCCAAACTTCCACCGCCGCGCGCAACGATTAATAAATCAGGCTTATTGGGAAATTTATTAAATCCTCTTATGGCATGCGCAATTCCTTCTGCGGCTGTTGGGCCTTGTACAGCAACAGGCCAAAGAATCACAGAACAGGGAAATCGATCGTTTAATCTATGTAAAATATCTCGAATGACTGCACCAGTTGGTGAGGTAACAACCCCTATGGTTTTTGGAAGAAAGGGCAGAGGTTTTTTATGCTGAGGAGAAAAAAGACCTTCATTAGCTAGCTTCTCTTTTCGCTCCTGAAGAAGCTTCATAAGCGCTCCAACACCTGCAAGATCAACCTTATCTACAATAATTTGATATTTAGATCGCGCCGGGTAGGTTGTAATTCTACCAGAGCATACGACTTCTAATCCATCTTGAAGCTTTAAAGACAATGCTGAAGCAACACCCTTCCAACAAATCCCATCTATAAGACTATTTTCATCTTTTAAACTAAAATAAACATGCCCTGATGTATGGATTTTAAGGCCTGAAATTTCCCCCTTAACCCGCACAAAACTAAAAGTATTTTCCACATAATTTTTAAGAGTTGTTGAGATTTCACTCACAGAAAATATAGGGGGTTCTTTAAGAGTATTAATCATTATTTTATCTTTTGCTTTAATAACTTTATAAAATATGATAGGGTCTGCGTCAATGTATGGAATTGAACGTCTATGATGAGATCTTATGATGATTTTTTTCAAACTTCTCTTAAAACCCTAAAAGAAGAAGGTCGCTATCGTACGTTTATTCAGCTAAAAAAAATCCCAAATGCCTTTCCCAAAGTTCTTTACTGCAAAGGGCCAGTACAAAAAGAAGTAACCATTTGGTGCTCGAATGATTATTTGGGAATGGGGATGCATCCTTCAGTATTAAATCTTATGCATCATTCTATAGACCAAGATGGAGCTGGGTCTGGTGGAACAAGAAATATCGGTGGAACACATCATTGGCATGTTAAATTAGAAAAAGAATTGGCAGATTTACATCAAAAAGATACTGCCCTTTTGTTTACATCTGGATATGTTGCAAACGAAGCGACTCTTTCAACTTTGGGAAGGCACTTACCTGATTGTATTATTTTTTCCGATGAACAGAATCATGCTTCCATGATTCATGGTATTCGCTATTCTGGAACAGAAAAACGTGTGTTTCGTCATAATGATCTTGAACATTTAGAAAAGCTTTTAAAAGATTCTCCCCCTTCCGCTCCTAAAATTGTTGCTTTTGAATCTGTTTATTCTATGGGTGGAGATATTGCTCCCATAGAAAAAATATGTGACCTAGCGGATAAATATCAAGCCCTTACCTTTGTCGATGAAGTCCATGCTGTGGGACTTTATGGTGAACAAGGCGGAGGGATCGTACAAAGGGAAGGGTTATCCCATAGAGTTTCAGTTATTTGTGCTAACTTTGGAAAAACAATAGGTGTAATGGGAGGATATATTGCAGGAAACCATCACTTAGTTGATTTTATTAGAAGTTTTGCTTCCCCCTTCATCTTTACAACGTCGCTACCGCCAGTTATTTGCGCAGGAGCCTTGGCAAGCGTTCAGCACCTTAAAAAATCCCAATCTGAAAGAGAAACAATGCATAAAAGAGTGGATTTTTTGAAGAAAGCCTTAAGAAAAACCCCTATAGACTTTCTTGATAGTGATAGTCACATTGTTCCGATCATGATTCGAAATGCTTCTTTGTGCAAACAAATAAGTGATGAACTTTTGGAGTATCACAATATTTATGTTCAACCGATTAACTACCCAACAGTACCAAAAGGGCAAGAACGATTAAGGGTTACGCTAACACCTTTTCATACGGAAAAAATGATTGAACTGTTCATAGAAAGTCTCTTAAAGGTATGGGAAAAATTTAACCTTACTCTTCCGATTAAAAACCATGCCTGATCAAGAAAAAATCTCCTCCAGAAATCAAAAAGTAAAACTCAAAAAGAATCGTGGCCGCACGCTTTCGTCAAAAACTTGGTTAGAGCGACAACTTAATGATCCCTATGTGAGAGAGGCAAAAAAATTAGGCTACAGATCTCGAGCTGCTTTCAAATTGATCGAGCTAAACGAAAAATTTAATTTTTTAAAGGAAGAACTTCGCGTTGTGGATCTTGGCGCTGCACCAGGGGGCTGGACTCAAATTGTTGCTCAAAAAGTTAACACCTCTCTTCCTAATAGCCAAATCATTGGTATTGATCTTCTAAAAATGGATCCTATTCAAGGCACTACTTTAATCCTTGGGGATTTTACAGAGGAAGAAACTGTAAATTCTATAAAGACCCTTTTAAATGGGCCCGTTGATCTTGTTTTGAGTGACATGGCTCCTTCTACTACAGGGCACAAGAAAACTGATCACTTGAGAATTATAGGATTAATCGAATCTGCTTTTTTCTTTGCTCAAGAGGTATTAAAAGAAGATGGCTGTTTTGTTGCAAAGGTATTTCAAGGAGGCGCTGAGTCCTCTTTTCTTAAAGTTTTAAAAAAATCTTTTGGCTCTGTAAAACACTTTAAACCCAACTCGAGCAGAAAAGAATCTTCTGAACTCTATTTAGTTGCTCAAAATTTTAAAAAAGAAATCAATAAAAACAATATGTTATAATAATTTTATAAAATTTTATTATTTTTTTATTGACAATATAATATTTTGATCTTAAAAAGCTCCTAAGAAATATTTTTTCGAGATATTTCAATGGGCTTGTAAAGAGAGAAAAGTATACAAAACCCTGTCTTCTAAGGCATTTTTCTTCTCTTTATAATATTATCAACCAAGAGTGAAAAGACTCTGTTAACAATAAATCAAGTATCAAATTTTATTGTTTTATTTGTTAATTTTACTTAAGAAAAGGATGGGTTACATGTCGGAACAACAAGAAGGCAGTACTATTAATCATACAAATAGCATATTCACTTTCAGAGACGATGATTTTGTCTTATACAATCAGGTGCAGGTCTGCTCCACGATCCCTAAAAATGTTTTACTACTTTCAGGTATACCTGGACTAAGTTCTGAGTATTTTTTGCCTCTTGCTCATATGCTGCAGTTGCCAACAAATGTTTGGCGCGTCGATCTTCCTGATAATGGCAATAACCTTAAACGCAAGTTTAAAAATTTTGATGGATGGTTTAATCTTTTTCTAGAGACAATCCAACGGTTTGATCGCCCTATCCTTATCAGTCATAGTTTTGGGGGAATGATCCCTCTTATGTTGCCCCAAACAGAAAAATTACTATCTGGTATTATTTTATTAAATACGGCTTCTTCTTTGCCAAAAAACCCAGACTTTGAAATAAAATCTTTTCTTGATGGGTATGCTTTTAATCAAAAAGCTGCTTTATGGTTCCAAAAAAAGATCATAGAAACAAACTATAAAGCTCAATGGATCCCTCAAACACTCCCAACACTTATTTTGGGCGCAAAGAAGGATACTATTGTTCCCTTTAACCCCTTTAGGAAAGATAGTCTGTTTCAAAGAGAAAACATCACCATAAAAACTGTTCCAAATTCTGGTCATTTTTGTTGGCTTGATAATCCTTTATTTGTACGTAAAATGGTTTACAGTTTCTTGTCAGACCTTTTCGAATTAGAAGGTTTTTAATAAAGACCACTTCTGGAGTAGCTCCATTATCTGTTGCTCCAGAAGATAAAAAGGCAAAAGTTCTCTGAATTGTTCCTGCACATTAAAATATCTTGTTGTTCAAAGGCCTAATGTTTGATAAGTTTTTCAGTGTAAAATAATTAAGGAAATCTACGTGAATATTTGTATTCTGGGTCTTGGATATGTTGGACTACCACTGGCTGTTTCTTTATCTCGTCATTATAACGTAACGGGTTTTGATGTTAATGCACAACGAATAAAAGACCTAAAAAACGCAAACGATCTAACCAAAGAAGTTCCCTCTTCTGTTTTAGTAGAATCGTCCATTCATTATTCTGACACCCAAACATCTCTTGAAAATCAGGATGTCTATATTGTAACAGTTCCAACCCCTGTAGATTCTCAAAACAAACCCGACCTCTCTTTGCTTGTTAATGCTTGCCAAATGATAGGCCCTTTCCTTAAACCAGGAGCAATCGTTGTTTTTGAAAGCACTGTATACCCCGGTGTTACAGAAGATATTTGCGGCAAAGAACTTGAAAAAAGTTCTAAGCTTACTTCCGGTGTTGATTTCTTTTTAGGATATTCGCCAGAGCGCATTAATCCTGGTGATAAGGTTCATACCGTTGATAAAATCACTAAAGTTGTTGCGGGACAAAATCCAAAAGTGCAAGAAGTACTAAAGACCATTTACGAAAAGGTTACAAAAGTTTTCTTAGCGAAAGATATTAAAACTGCGGAAGCCGCAAAGGTTATTGAAAACGCCCAACGCGACATCAATATTGCCTTTATGAACGAAATCACCATGATATTTGATCGCCTAGGAATTTCAACTTATGATGTTTTAGAAGCAGCAAAAACAAAGTGGAACTTCCTTCCATTCACACCAGGCCTTGTAGGGGGCCATTGTATAGGGGTGGATCCTTTTTACCTCGCAGAATGTGCAAAATTGGTAGGGGTTAATCCTGAAGTTATTTTGGCAGGTCGCTCTGTTAATGATGGCATGGGACCTTGGATCGGCGAAAGAATCCACAAGAAACTTGGTCATAAGCTGTCTAATATTTTAGTCCTGGGATTAACATTTAAGGAAAATGTTCCAGATCTTCGCAATACAAAAGTAATTGATGTGATCCGTACGCTAGAAGGTTTTGGCCATAAGATAACTGTTGTTGATCCGATAGCTGACTCAAATGAAGCAGAAAAGTACTATAAAATTTCTCTTGAAGCCCTTGAAAAATTGAGCGGGTTCGATTGTATTGTTGGGGCTGTTTCACACGAAGCTTTTTATCACTTCTCTTCTAAAGATTTCGAACGCTTAGGAAAACCAGGGGCTTTGATTGTCGATGTAAAAAAGATTTGGAATAAAAATCTCATTCCATCTCATCAGAACTATCTATCCTTATAGATCCCAAGAGTCAAAAATCCCAAAGAAGCAGCGCGTAGCACAAAAGATGTTATATTGACTTTTTTGTACTTTTAGGCCAAAAATTATGCGAAATGCCATCTTAAATAATTCAAAGGGCATCAAAGAGTTCGAAACCATTCCCTTAGATAAATCTGGGGCTCCAGTCTCTCGTTCCTTGTAGCTATTTGTGTCATTTGATATGGAATTTAATGCGATAAACCGCTCAAAAGGAGAAGTTTTTATGGAAAAAGTTCCCATGACAACAAAGGGATATGAAAGTTTAAAAGAAGAGTTAACTCATTTAAAAAATATTGAAAGGCCTTCTGTTATTCGAGCAATTGAAGAAGCACGTAAGCACGGAGATCTTTCAGAAAATGCCGAATATCACGCAGCAAAGGAAAAACAATCTTTTATCGAAGGACGCATTCTTGAATTAGGGTCAAAGATTTCAAGGGCACAAGTAATCGACGTAAAAACATTATCAGGTGACATTGTGCGCTTTGGAGCAACCGTAGTTTTACTCGACGAAGAAACAGAAGAAAAAGTTTCTTATCAAATAGTTGGAGAAGAAGAAGCAGATATTCAGAATAATTTACTCTCTCTGACAGCTCCTTTAGCAAGAGCTTTGATTGGAAAGAAAAAAGGTGATCAGATAGAAGTTGTTGCTCCAAAAGGAGAAACATATTATCAAATCCTAAATGTTTCCTATTCCTGATGTCAAAAACGACTTGGATCATAACAGACGGAAAAAAAGGAACTGAAAATCAGTGTTTGGGTCTTGCCTCTTCTTTAGGGTTAACACCTACTGTTTTTCAAATCAAACCTCGATTTCCCTGGTCTTTACTGCCCCCTATTTTTTGGTTTTTCCCTCTAATTGGTATTAAGGGACTACCCAAAAAAGAACCATGGCCACAAGTACTAATTGCGGCAAGTCGATCAGCTTCAGCTGTTGCAGCAAAAATTCGACAACTAAGCCAAGGAAAAACTTTGACAATTTTTCTCCAAAATCCTCATCTTTCTCCTGAAAAATTTGACATTGTTATTGCCCCGTCTCATGACCAGTTAAAAGGACCCAACGTTATAGAAACTTTGGGATGCCTTCATCCAGTAACACCTAAAGTCTTAGAACAGGCTTATAAAGAACATGATTCTCTTTTGGGAGCTATGAACCCTAAAAAAGTTGCTATTTTGCTAGGGGGGAAAACAAGACACTATCAAATGCCTGTACCCTTATTAGAAACTTATGCCACCCAATTGAGACTTTTAGCTGAAAAAAATCCTATTAGTTATATGCTTACGGCTTCAAGACGAACAGAAACAAAATGCCTCGAGGCTTTTAGAAAAGGACTAGGGGAAACTTTAAAGTTTATATGGGATGAGAAAGGACCTAATCCTTATTTAGGCATTTTAGCCCATGCAGACATAATCTTGGTTACAGCCGACTCTGTTTCAATGATTTCGGAGGCAATAGCTACAGGAAAACCTGTTTATATACTAACCTTAAAAGGCTTTTCTAAAAAATTGGGGCGTTTTCACAAAGATCTTTTAGAAAAAGGAATAATAAGATTTTTTGAGGGATCTTTAGAGTCCTGGTCTTATAAAATTCCTCTGCAAACAAAAGATATTATAGGCCGTATAAAGGCTTTAGGGTCACACTATTAAATCTCACCATTATTTTGAATAGCTGGTGGTGTAAAAGTTTTGTAGAGTCCCTGATAGACTTCG
This sequence comes from Alphaproteobacteria bacterium, assembly GCA_016869935.1. Classification (GTDB taxonomy): domain Bacteria; phylum Pseudomonadota; class Alphaproteobacteria; order UBA7879; family VGCX01; genus VGCX01. Next base: position 33,313 of record VGCX01000002.1, on the reverse strand, counting down.
TAGGGCTTGACGTTAAAGCTTAAATAAAATTCTATCGCACTATCCTCAGATCGGCGGTTAACTGGGGAGGCAATATCAAAACTCAGATCCCCATAAATGGTATGGTATTTAATACCAGCGCCAATACCCCAAAGAAGACCGTTAGAGAAATCGCTATATTGACGATCATAAGCTGTTCCCCAGTCCATATACCCCGAGAGCGTTAAAGAATCGGTAACATAATTATTAACACCTACGCCAAGCAAGAGCATAGATCGACCCCCCTTGGGGTTTTTAGAAGAATCTAATGGTCCTGCCATTTGGAACTTATACCCACGGATACTTCCTGCACCTCCAGGATAGTAAAGCTTGTGAGAGGGAACGACAGATTTACCTGCACCAGGTGCGAATCCAGCATCCATCCAAGCTGTTGCAACGACATCTTCTGTTTTCGTTAAAGGGTAAAATAGTTCAGGATTTAAATGAAGCCGTATATGGGATTTCATTTTGCCAAAGACAGTTGCATAAGGATATACGCGTGCTTTTACTCTAAAACCTTTTCTGGGTTGCCATCCCCCTTCAACGTCAGAATACTTCACACCAAATGGTAGCCCAAGAATCCGATAAGTGTCTTCTTTCTCACCATTTCTATTGATATTATTTATCTCAAACGACACACCTGCATCTCCAACAAACTGAGGACCAAAAAGAGGATATGTAACCGATGACTTCATTTCAACTCCTTGCTTTTCAAAAGCAGGGTAGTCCCACTTTCCAGCGCGAATTTTCGTTGTAAAGTCTAAGTTAATTTTTTGGAAGTCTGGCAAAAGCAGAACTAATTCTCCTGTTTTTTGTTTAGATCCAAGATGCGTAGATAAATTAAAAATTTCTCCACTATCCATAAGGTTCCGGCCTTCCCAAGCAATTTCCTGTATCATTCCCTCCTTAGGTTGGTAGGATGATCCAATGCTATATTCGCTGGGTGTTGATCCTCTTAGATTAATGTAAACATCCATAAACCCTTGTTCGTTGGTTGTTTCAGCGTTTGTAATGCTTATAGATTTAAATAAGCGACTGTTATGAAGCGTCTGAATTGTTTCAATGATTTTCTCTCTGTTGTAAATGTCTCCCTTTTTCCAGGCAAGTTTACTTTGAATAAACTCAGGTTTTACGCCCCCACTATTTTCAATCACAATATTTCCAAATCGAACAAGAGGGCCTGATTCTATGAGCAGCGCTACATGCATTTCTTTTGCTGAACGATCGATTACCATCCGATCTTCTTTTACTTTTGCAAGGGGCTTTCCTCTATCTTTCAGAAACTTCATGATTTTATCAATGACATCTTTGATTTTATCCTTTTTTGCAGGCATGCCTATCTGAACACCGATACGCGTAACATTTTTTGAAATCAATGGCATTTGGGGATCATTAGGGGGATCTGACTTAATCTTAAATGCCCCAAGAGTATAAATTTTTCCCAGGTTAATTTTAAGATAAACTGTAACAGGAATCGTTTGAATATCCACAAAGAAATCAAGCTCCGCATCATAGTAACCCTCAGCAGCCAAAACTTCTTGCAAGTTTTTCATGTCTTGAACAGCAAGTTGCTTCAGGTCGTTAATAGTTTGTGGGGGACTTGATTGTCCAGCAACAAGCTTAGACGCTGCTCGTAAAACTTTTCTAAGCTCTACGTTATCCGCCCCATAGATAAATGTTTTATAAGGAATATGGCCTGTTGGACTTAAAGAAGAAACGGCATACCTAGAGATTCCTAGTATACTCAAAAAAATAAATGTGAAGATTGATAGCTTGCGCACCCTGTTACTACTTTAATTTATTGTTTTTATGGGATGATCTTATCATAGATTTATGGAAACGAAAAGTGGAAAGATCAAGCACTTAGAGCCTTTTAATCCTTTAAGTTATCTAGAAAAAAACTGTTGTATTTTTAAAAAGGCTTTTGCTTAATAGAAATTATGAAAATACTTCACTGGTTCCGTCAAGACTTAAGACTGCATGATAATCCAGCGTTTTCTCACGCGGCAGAACACACTATCTTTCCTGTTTATATTTTTGATGAAACAGAAGGTCATCCTTTTCCTATAGGAAGTGCAAGTAAATGGTGGCTTCACCATTCCCTAAAATCTTTAAAGGATAGCCTTCTTGGCAATCTTTCTTTATATAGAGGTTCTCCTCAAGATATTTTATTAAAACTTGTTGAAAAACACAAAATTCAAAAAGTGGTATGGAATCGTTGTTATGATCCTTGGCGCATTCAGCAAGACAAAGTTATCAAGCTTAGTCTTCGTGAAAAAGGGATTGAGGTTGAAAGCTTTAATGGATCACTTCTTTGGGAGCCCTTTGATGTTTTAAAAAAAGAAGGTAATCCCTATCAAGTATTTACCCCATTTTATCAAAATGGTTGCCTGAAAGGGCGGCCCCCTAGAAAAACTATAGCGACTGTAACCAACCCAATTTTCTATCACGATACAAATTCTTTGTCTGTAGAAAATCTTAGTCTCTTGTCTAAACAGCCATGGGAGGAAAAATTTCATCATCACTGGACTGTTGGCGAACAAGCGGCTCAAAAACGGCTAGAAGTCTTTGTGGAAGACCATCTATCTTTTTATAAAAATGGAAGAGACTTTCCAGCGCAGTATCATGTCTCAAAACTATCTCCTTATTTACATTTTGGAGAAATATCCCCCCATCAACTATGGGAAGAAATCAACCAAATTGAGCCAAATCTTCATACGGAATGTTTTTTGAAAGAGCTTGGATGGAGAGAGTTTTCCCACTATTTATTATATCACTTTCCAACACTTCCTTCTCAAAATTTCCAAAAAAAGTTTGATGCGTTTCCTTGGGAAAATAACGAGACTTTTTTGAACGCTTGGAAAAGTGGAGAAACTGGGTATCCCATCATAGATGCTGGAATGAGGGAACTTTGGCAAACAGGCTATATGCATAATCGTATTCGAATGATTGTTGGGTCTTTTTTAATAAAAAATCTTTTGATTCATTGGAAAAAAGGAGAGCAATGGTTCTGGGATTGTCTCCTTGATGCAGATCTTGCTAATAACTCAGCTGGTTGGCAGTGGGTCGCTGGAAGTGGAGCCGATGCAGCACCCTATTTTAGGATTTTTAATCCAACAACACAGGCTAAAAAATTTGATCCTGAAGGAATCTATATCAAAAAATTTGTACCAGAGCTAAAAGAGCTTCCGATTGCTTATTTATTTGAACCATGGAAAGCGCCATTGTCTATTTTAGAAAAGGCAAAAATTATTATTGGGAAAACATATCCTCACCCTATCGTTGATTTGGGGACATCAAGGCAAAAAGCTCTTTTCTATTTTTCAACTCTCTGAGTTGAAAAACCCATCATTTCAAACGCAACAAGAGAGATGAAACTTAACCCTATAATTGTTCCTATCAATAAGGTTGGAGGATACTCGAAAAAAGCTGTCAAAAGAGCGGGAAGTAAGCTTATAAAAGCGTAGGTTACGTTGTAACAAAGAGCAACCCCAGTAAAGCGTATATGAGGCGGAAAGAGACTCACAAGGATGGGAAAATAGGCAGAGATGAGGCCTACGATCAATGTTTGAAACCCAAGAAAAAATAAAAGCAAAAAGACGGATCCCCGCTCTGGTAACATAAAAAGAAAAACTATAGACCCCAGAGTTAAAATACTTGAACATCGGAAAACCAGAGCGTATCCAAGACGGTCGGATAAACGCCCTAAAAGAGGCACAAGAATTGCACTCCATAGAAGCCCTAAAGTACTATACCAATAAACATCTTTGGGGGCATAGCCATAAAAAGCTGGGAAAAGTCTTGGAAAGTAGGCGTAAGAAACAATAAGACAAGCCACACTAAGACCAAAAAAGACCCCCAGGGCAATTTTCATCTTATAGGATTTTAGTATTTCTTGGAGAGGCTTCCACAAAGTTTCATGTTTTTTTTGTTTTTGGAGCGATAAAAAAACGGGCGTTTCAGAAAGATTTTTTCGAATCCACAAATTAATAAGGCCAAGAATCCCCCCAAATAAAAAAGGAATGCGCCAAGCCCATTCAATAATAGTCTCTTGAGGATAAATCCAGGTAAGACCAAAAGAAAAAAAGCAAGCCAAGATACTGCCTAATGTAATGCTCGAAATAACAAAACCACAAACACGTCCTTTTTCTGTATCTTTTTTATGCTCACAAACAACTATCATAGCGCCTGGAAGCTCTGCTCCAAAAGAAATACCTTGGAACACGCGACAGAAAAATAGCAAAATTGACGCGGTAATGCCTATGGTTTTAAATGAAGGCAGAAATCCTATTGCAAGTGTTGAAAACGCCATCGTATACATAATACCTAAAAACGTTTTATAGCGTCCTCTTACATCCCCAATAAGACCATATAATAGAGAACCTAATGGACGTGCAAAATAGGCAATCGAAGAAATCATATATGTTTTGATAAGGGAGGCGTGACTACTGTCGTCAAAAAACACCATACTCAACGTAGGGGCTAAATAAGTAAAAATAATAAAATCATAATATTCAAGACTTGCGCCAAGACTGGACCAAAAGGTTACGTTTTTACGGAAAAGTTTTTGAGACATTTAACACCTCTCTCTAAGAAAAGTTACAGGTGTTTTATATCAAAGAAAATCATAAAAAAAAAGCACCTTTGATAAAGGTGCTTTTCATGATCGAAAAATCGAGTCTTAGTGAGCAAGAGCTACTAAAAGAAGCAAGGCCACAATATTGATGATCTTAATCATAGGGTTGATCGCAGGCCCTGCTGTATCCTTATAAGGATCGCCAACCGTATCCCCTGTAATAGCAGCATGGTGCGCTTCTGATTTCTTGCCACCAAAATGCCCGTCTTCAATATATTTTTTCGCATTATCCCAAGCGCCACCACCAGAAGTCATTGATAATGCCACAAATATACCTGTCACAATCGTACCAAGAAGCATAGCCCCAAGGGTAATAAAGGCTTCAGACTGACCCTTAAAGTGATTTACAACAAAGTACAAAACAACAGGGGACAAGATAGGCAATAACGAAGGAATTATCATTTCCTTAATGGCGGTCTTCGTTAACAAGTCAACAGCGCGTCCGTAATCAGGCTTTGCTTTTCCAGTCATAATCCCTTTAATTTCTTTAAACTGACGTCTGACTTCAACGACAACAGCACCACCTGCACGCCCTACAGCTTTCATACCCATAGCCCCAAAAAGATAAGGCAAAAGACCTCCAATAAACAATCCAACGACAACATAAGGATCTTGAAGATGAAATTCACAATTTAGATGGGGGAAATAATGTTGCAAATCTTCTGTATAAGCCGCAAACAGCACTAAAGAAGCAAGAGCAGCTGAACCAATAGCATACCCCTTAGTTACAGCTTTTGTTGTATTCCCAACTGCATCAAGAGCATCTGTAACCTTTCGAACCCCCTCTGGAAGCTCTGACATTTCTGCAATGCCACCAGCGTTATCAGTCACAGGGCCATAAGCATCCAAAGCAACGACAATTCCTGCAAGAGATAGCATTGTTGTTGCAGCAATACCAATACCATAAAGATCACCTGCCATATAGGAGAAAAGAATCCCAACGCAAATAATCAAGACGGGCAGCGCTGTTGCTTCCATAGAAACGGCAAGCCCTTGTATGATATTTGTTGCATGACCTGTTTGAGATGCCTCAGCAACACTTCTAACGGGACGATATCGCGTTGATGTATAATATTCTGTAACCCACACCAAAAGACCTGTTACGCCAAGGCCTATCATCGCACAAAGAACCAAGCTGTTTCCATCAATCGTTTTTTCAGCAAATGTAATCGCTTGATGTTCAAACAATACATCACTCGCACCCCAAATAAGCAAAGCAGAAGATCCAGCAGAAACCACCAGCGCTTTATACAAAGCTGTCATGATATTCTTGCTTTTGCCAAGCTTAACAAAGAATGTCCCAACCAAAGATCCAACGATACAAATACCTGCGATAAGCAACGGATAGGCCATCACAAGTTCTTGTTGAGCTTCAGAAACGTAAATACTTCCAAGCAACATTGTTGCAACGATCGTTACAACGTATGTTTCAAAAAGATCAGCCGCCATTCCGGCACAATCGCCAACGTTATCACCAACGTTATCAGCAATTACCGCTGGATTTCTTGGATCATCTTCTGGGATACCTGCTTCAATTTTTCCAACAAGATCCGCCCCAACATCTGCGCCTTTTGTAAAAATTCCCCCCCCCAACCGTGCAAAGATTGAAATAAGAGAAGCACCAAAACTCAAAGCAACAAGACCTTCCAATAAAGTTCTTGGGCTAACTTTTTGTCCTAAGAGGAAAAAGTAATAAAGAGCCAATCCTAAAAGGGCAAGTCCTACCACAAGCATTCCCGTTACAGCCCCAGATTTAAAGGCAAGAGAAAGAGCTTTTTCAATTCCACTTCGTGCCGCTTCTGCTGTCCGCACGTTTGCACGAACAGAAATGTGCATTCCAATATATCCAGCAATACCAGATAAAAGCGCCCCAAGCACAAATCCTATGCCTACATGAAGCCCCATAAAAAAGGTCAGTCCCGAAGCAACAACAGCACCAACAAGTCCTATTGTCTGATACTGACGATTTAGATAAGCGCGGGCACCTTCTTGGATTGCCTGTGCAATACTCTGCATTTTCTCAGTCCCTGCGGGGGCAGAAAGAACAGATCGTGCGGTCATCAGACCATAAAGCAAAGAAAGGGCCCCACACCCCAAAACGGTATAGTAGATTGATGTTATCACTATTAAACTCCTTGATTAATTATTTAAACTTGTAATCTATTAAAAAATTTAGACAAAATTCATAAAACTTTCAACTACTTTCCTCGCAGATGGCTAGAAATTGTATGCAAAATTCCATTCACAAAGCCTGGTTCCTTGTCCCCATAAAAGGCATGAGTTACATTAAGGTATTCATTGATAATAACAGCGCTATCTGTTTCTGGAATTTTCCACAACTCATAAACTCCTACCCTTAAAATACACAAAAGAACGAGATCAAGTCGATTAAAAGACCATGTTTCTGGCAAAGCTTTTTCTATCATAAGATCAATATCTTTTAAATGTTGAGTCGTCTCTAAAACAAGTTGACTTAAAAAGTCTTTGCTATAATTTTTAGACCCCACTTCTTTTAAAAGATCTTGTTCGAAGTTCTTAGGAAAATCGGTCAAAACTTGAAGGGGATTTTCTTTTATTAAAGCACACTGATAAAGAACTTGAACGGCTGCAATACGCGCAACGCTTCGCTTATGAAGATTAAATTTTCCCATTACTATTTCCTATTTTCTCATGTGTTAGCTGTCCAATAAAGTCTTTAAAATCATCGGAATCTTTAAAGTCCTTGTAAACGGATGCAAATCTTACGTACGCAACAGAATCAAAATGACAAAGCTCTCTTAAAACAATTTCTCCAATTACCTTAGAAGAAATAGTATTTTCTCCTAAACTTTCGAGTTTTTGAATGATGGCGCTAATAAATTTTTCGACATCGTCTTGATTGAAAGGTCTTTTTCTTAAGGCAACATAAATAGATTTTGCGATTTTTTCCCGCTCAAAAGGCATGAGACTTCCATTGCGTTTAATAACGGTCAGATCACCTAATTTAACACGTTCAAAAGTTGTAAACCGCGCATCACAGTTTGGACATTCTCGACGGCGCCTAATTGCCGTATTATCCTCTGTTGGTCGGGAGTTACGTACTTGAGTATCAGCAAAGTGGCAAAAAGGACAGCGCATTATGAATACAAAGGAAACTGGCTACAAAGATTTCTAACGTCCGCCAAAACAGACTGTTCAGCTAAGTGATTATTGGATTCCCCTTTATTTTTAATGCCTTCTAAGACTTTGTAAATAAGCGTTGCAATCTGAATCGATTCTTTTTCTTTCATTCCGCGTGTCGTTATGGCAGGCGTTCCTATGCGAATCCCTGATGAAATTTGAGGACCTAAGGGATCAAAAGGAATAGAATTTTTATTACAGGTAATACCAGCTCTCTCAAGAGAAATCTGGGCATCTTTTCCTGTAATACCAAGAGACCTGAGATCTACCAAAAACAGATGTGAATCTGTTCCATTAGATACCATATTAACGCCCAAACTCTTCAGCTGTTCACACATCGCATGAGCATTATTAATAATTTGTTGGGCGTAAAGCTTGAATGATTTATCTAATGCTTCCCCATAAGCCACTGCTTTTGCTGCAATGATATGCATCAATGGTCCTCCTTGGAGACCTGGAAATACGGCAGAATCTATCTTTTTGGCAAGATCATCATCATTAGATAAAATCATACCTCCTCTTGGTCCCCGTAAAGTCTTATGGGTTGTGGTGGTCACAATGTGAGCAAAAGGGAGAGGACTTGGATAAACACCCCCTGCTACAAGACCTGCAAAATGCGCCATATCTACCATAAGATACGCCCCGACAGAATCAGCAATTTCTCTAAATCGCTTAAAATCAATAATACGAGCATAAGAAGAGCCCCCTGCAATAATAAGCTTAGGCTTATGTTCGTTTGCAAGAATCTGGACTTGATCATAGTCAATAAGACCTGTTGATGCCAAAACCCCATAACCAATCGCATTAAACCATTTGCCTGACATACTGACCCTTGATCCATGAGTCAGGTGTCCGCCTGCATCAAGAGACATACCTAAAAATGTATCCCCTGGATTAAGAAGTGCTAGAAAAACTGCTTCGTTTGCTTGAGCGCCTGAGTGAGGTTGCACATTTGCATAGGCACAAGAAAACAATTTTTTTGCTCGATCAATGGCAAGGATTTCTGCTTGATCAACATATTCACAGCCCCCATAGTAACGACGCCCTGGATACCCTTCAGCATATTTATTTGTTAGAACAGATCCTTGTGCTTCTAAAACTGCGCGAGAAGTAAAATTTTCAGAGGCGATTAATTCAATTGTTTGGCGTTGACGATCTAGCTCTCCTTGAAGAGCTCTTGCAAGATCTGGATCTTGTTTTAAAACGTAAGAAATCATTGTCATGGCTTTTCTCCATAATAATCAATTGAAGAGACTCGCTCTTCATGGCGTCCGCCTTCAAAAGGAGTATCTAAGAATATTTTTACACAATTAAAGGCTGTTTTTTCATCAACAATTCTAGCCCCCAGCGCTAAAATATTAGCATCATTATGAAGGCGCGCTGTCTTTGCTGTGTCCACATTATGACAAAGAGCGGCACGAATCCCTGGGTGACGATTGGCAGCAATAGATACGCCGATTCCTGTTCCACAAATAATAATACCAACGCTTTTAGGCTCATTTTTAACCTTTAGGGCAACATCATGAGCAACAAGAGCATAGTTGGATAACTGGTCGCTATAAACACCACAATCAATAAAATTCTTTTCCTTAAAAGCATCCAGAAGATACTGTTTTAATGCATATCCTGCGTGGTCAGATCCTATGTAAATGTGACGAGTTGTAATCATAATGATTTTTCATCAGGTTTTTTACCATAGGCAACATAAAGGAATTCCTTGTGAAGCCCCCGGATAGCCACAACCCAAAAAACCAAAACAACGGCTAAAAGAAGGGCGATATAAGGAGCAATCGATAGTTGTGTAGCACAAGGAATTAAAGAAAGGAAAAAACCTTGGACCAAAGATCCTGCCAATTTACCAACACGCCCGCCCATAATATCAACGGCTGCTTTTCCTTTAACTTTTAGCTCAGCATCTAGAGGAATATAGGCCATTTCTCTTGTGACATCAAAGAAACTAAACTTACAGCTCTTACTCAAAAGATTGTTGGCTTGGCCCATCCAGACAGACATCATCAACGGCGTTACACCTAAAAATGAAATTAAGGGTGAAAACGCTTCATCAAACAAAGTAAGGGCAAAAAAAGCAAATCCTGTAATCCCCATAAGGATTGGGGTTACAAGGGCACTTCTTCTCCAGCTAACACGTCTAACAAAGTTTAAACCAATCAGCGCCATTAAAAAGGTAATAATACCCATATATAAGGTTACGTTGCCAAGATATCCCTGAATACCATGATGGGTTTGATGAAGGATTTTAATCTGACTTTTCCAGGTAACCTCTACAAAATTGATTCCCACATTGAAGGCGATCGTCATGATTGCAATATAGCCTACATAACGAGACTTAAGGATGTACTTAAAGCTCTCTAAGAAAGACAACTGAATCTTGTTTTTCTTAGGCGTAGGACTTTCATCTTGCGTATGATACTGTTCTCTCTCTCGAACAGTATATTTATTAATCCAATAATAAAGAGCCATGATTAAGGCGCAAGAGACCACAAAAAACAAAAACATTTCTTTTATTGTATCCCCATAGGCATGAGGATCAAAATAATTTTCCTCTTTAGCATGCGCATAAAACAATAAGAAAAGCCCTGCGACGATAGCCCCAAGGCCATTAAACATACTAAACACCATATAGCATCTTTTAGATTGTTCAACTGTTGTAATTTGATTAGCAAATTGCCAAAAAAGAAGTGTAATCACAAGAACAGACCACATTTCAGAAAAAATATAAAACAGAGCAAACCCCCAATATCCAATGGCAGGAATAAGCCACTTAAAATGAGAATAAAGTATTTTCAGATGAGCAATTTTTTCTGGTGCCATATGGCATATATCTTGATGGGGATAAATAACAAAAGCAAACAAGAGAAAGAACCCCATAAAAAGACTTATAATCCCATAAAAAATTGCTCTTTGACTAATAAAGTTAGAAATCCAGGTATAGATCATCACAAAAATGATAGAGAAAACAAAAACCCCTACCTTTAAAAAGTGGATAACCTCCGCCCCTGATTCTGGAGCAGAGATAATAATGATATCTTTAGCGTTGTGGGCGAGCCAAAAATTAAAGGCTATTAAAGCCATCATAAGGCCCATAGGAATAATTTTTTTAAATTCGTTTTTGTAAATTGGGAATAAGAAAGAGCGCACTTTTGAAAAAGATTGTCCTGCGTGAGCGTGCGTATCCATAAACCAACTGTATAAGCTTAGAAGTGAACTTAGATTCATCTGTACCATGGCTTATCTACAAAAGCAACTCCTTAAGTCAAATAATACAACTTAAAATTTTATGCGCGCGGATGTGTAGATTGATAGACTTCTTTTAGTCGTGCTCGGCTTGCGTGAGTATAACGCTGGGTTGTTGAAAGAGACGCGTGCCCCAAAAGTTCTTGGATCGTTCGAAGATCACCGTTGCCTTCCAAAAGATGGGTTGCAAAACTGTGGCGTAAAGCATGCGGGGTTACTGTCTCTGGTAAATTTAAAGATCGCCTTAGATCTCTTACCTCTTTTTCTGCAACGCTAATATTAAGTCTCTGCCCCTTAATGCCAATGAATAAAGGTGTATCCTCCTCTATAGAAAAGGGGAAACCATTCAGATATTCTTGTAATGATTTTTGTACGGACGACAGAAGGGGAACTAAACGTTCCTTCCCCCCTTTCCCCTTAATCACAAGGGTATCTTTATTTCTAACCGTAGAACAATTGAGAGATAATGCTTCGCTAATTCTAAGTCCCGCTCCGTAAAGCAGGATAAAAAGAGCCTTATTTCTAAGATCAGTCCATCCATTATCTTCTGTCACAGCGTTTAGAAAATCTTTCATTTGTGTTTGTGATAAAGATTTTGGAAGAGAAAAAGGAAGTTTTGGAGACTTTATATTTTTTAAAACTGTATTATGAACTATATTTTGCTGATCAAGATACTTAAAAAAGCTTCTGATAACAGACATCGATCGTGCTATCGATGTTTTTGCCATTTTTTTTTGCGAAAGAAAGGCAAGCCATGCTCGAAAATCTTGTGCTTTTAAGGATTCTATTATTTTGATTGATATCTCTTCGCCCAAATGATTTTGAAGAAAGAAAAAAAACCCATCGAGGTCTTTTTGATAGGCCTTTAAGGTATTTTCTGAAAGACGCTTTTCTTTTTGAAGCCACTGGAGCCATTCAAAAAAAATAGAATGCACGATAGTATCCTATAAAATAGATTGGCCTGTTTTTTCCCAGTCTTTTAAAAAATCCACAATTCCTTTATCTGTTAAGGGGTGCTTAACCATTGACCGAATAATTGATGATGGGGCTGTTACAACGTCTGCACCCATCAAAGCGATTTCCCTTATCTGAAAGGGGCTTCGAACTGACGCTGCAAGGACCTCTGTCGAAAATTCTGGGTATTGATCATAGATTTGACAAATTTCTTCGATAAGATGCAACCCATTATGACCAATATCATCCAGTCGGCCAATGAAAGGGGAAACATAGGTGGCCCCAGCTTTTGCAGCCATTATTGCTTGAAGCGCAGAAAAACAAAGTGTCACATTGACCATAATATCTTTTTGACGCAGTTCATAACAAGCTTTTAGGCCTTCTTCTGTTAAGGGAACTTTAATACACACATTGGAGGCGATTGTTCTAAGTTTAAGAGCCTCTTGAATCATTGTTTTGGCATCTAATGCTGTTACCTCTGCGCTAACAGGCCCTTGCGTTAGGGCACAAAGTTCCTCGATAACTTTAAAAAAGTTTTTTCCCGTTTTTGCAATAATAGAGGGATTTGTTGTAATACCATCTACCATACCTATCTCAGAAAGTGCTTTTATTTCTTGGACATCTGCTCCATCGACAAAAAACTTCATTTTTTTCTCCTCACTTTTCCTAATCCTATGTAGAATGTTATGTCATAATACTAACGAAAATTATAGAGTATGTCAGCCCATTACCAATTAAAACCATCAATTGTTCGTGTTTTGCTCCCAAAACCATTTCATGCTCCTTTTGATTATTTTGTTCCTAAAGAATCCTTTGTAGAGGTTGGCCACTATGTTCAAGTACCCTTTGGAAAGTCACTCGTATGGGGCGTTGTTTGGGAAACCAATGTTTTATCAACACTGCCAGAACATCAAATTAAAGAAATTCGATCCATCTCTAGTCTTCCGCCTCTTTCACCAGCTGCAAGAAAATTACTAGAATGGACCGCTCGATATACTTTAGCGCCCCTAGGATCCGTTCTGAAAATGACTATCAGTGTGCCCGAAACACTAAAAGAATCAGAAAAAGATTTCCTCTCTAATGCCAAGAGTCTTGATATAAAACCTTCTCTTTTGAATCATGACCAAAATTTTTCGGCAACTGCTTTAAAAGAAGCCGTAGCAAAAAAAGAATTTCAACCTTTCTTATTAGAGGGAGTTACAGGATCTGGAAAAACAGAAGTCTATTTTGAAGGCATTAAAGAAGCCTACGGAAAAGGGAGGCAATCTCTCATATTAGTTCCAGAGATTTCTCTAAGCGCTGCCTGGGTTGATCGTTTTATAGATCGCTTTGGAATAACACCTACAATTTGGCATTCTGATATTACACCAGCAAAAAAGAAAAAGGCTTGGAGATCTATTGTTAACGGCGAGGCCTCCGTTATTGTAGGGGCAAGATCAGCCCTTTTTCTTCCCTATCAAAATCTGGGGTATATTGTTGTTGATGAAGAGCATGATCATAGCTATAAGCAAGAAACAGGCGTTGTTTATCATGCACGAGATGTTGCCGTAATGCGGGCTCAGTTAGAACAATGCCCTATCGTTCTCTCATCAGCGACCCCCTCCCTAGAAACTCTCTATAATGTTCAGCAAGGGAAGTATAAACATCTTATCCTTCCAGAAAGACACGGTGTCTCCACTTTACCGTCTGTTACTTTAGTGGACATGAAAAAAGTAAAAGGGGATAAAGTTATAAAATGGATTTCTCCTCCTTTAAAAGAAGCTATTCAAAAAACACTCGATAATAACGAACAATCTCTTCTTTTTTTAAATCGAAGGGGATATGCTCCTTTATTAATTTGCCATGCCTGTGGTCATCATATGGAATGTCCTAACTGCACTACATGGCTTGTCTATCATAAAGCATCTCAAATGATGCAATGTCATCAATGTAATTACTCTCATAAGCTGCCCTCTCATTGCCCAGAATGCAATCATCAAGGACTTTCTCCTTGTGGTCCAGGTGTTGAACGTATTGAAGAAGAAATAAAGACTCTTTTTCCAAACGCTCGCTTACTGATTATGACCAGTGATACATTATCATCCCCTAAAAAAACCGAGGCTTCTTTTAAAAAGATCCATGGACAAGAAGTCGACATTATTATAGGGACTCAAGTCATGGCAAAAGGCCATCACTTCCCTTTTTTAACATTGGTCGGCGTTATTGATGGAGATATGAGCTTAGGCGGCGGAGACCTTAGAGCCCCAGAAAAAACCTATCAACTTTTATATCAAGTAGGAGGACGAGCCGGACGCCAAAACCTTCCAGGTTCTGTTTTAATCCAAACACACACTCCTGAACATCCTGTTATGCAAGCCATTCAAAACTACGACCACAAAAGATTTTTAGATCTTGAATTAGAGAGTCGATCCGCACTAAAGTTTCCTCCTTTTGGAAAACTTGCTGCTTTGATTATTTCTGGAAAGGACCCTTCTTTTTTGGAAAAATACGTTCATGAAATGGCTCGCCAAATTCCCCATCATGAGAAGGTTCAAGTTTTTGGACCGGCCCCAGCACCTTTGTTTAAACTTCATCATTGGTACCGCTGGCGATTTCTTATTAAAACAGAAAAAGAAATTGGGATCCAAAAAGTCATTAAGTATTGGCTAGATTCTCTTTCTATACCATCAACCCTTAAAATCACTGTTGATATAGATCCTTATTCCTTCACTTAGAATCAATTGTTAAAAGAACCCCTAAAACGATAAAAACTACTCCCAAACCAAATTTGAACGTTAAGGGCTCACTAAAAAAATAAAAGCTTAAAAGGGGTACGATAACAAAAGCCAATGCCATAATCATATAGGCACGACTTAAGGGAATGTCTTGAAGAGCCCAAACCCAACCAAGCGTTGTCAGTCCATAAATAAAAAGAGCTCCAATAAACGGAACTTCAAAAGCCAATTTCCAAGGTGTATCTAAGGTTTTTAAAATATTAGCACTATGCTTAAAAAGAACCTGACCCGTTGATAGGCCTAAAACACATAAGATCAGTAAAAAATATGTCATGCTAACTATGTATCGCCTTGCTAAAAGTTGAAAGAGCGGCTTCTTTGATCGCTTCACTTGTAGTTGGGTGGGGATGACATGTTCTTGCAATATCTTCGCTTGCCGCTTTATATTCCATTCCCAAAACAATTTCTGAAATCAATGTTCCTGCGTCTTCCCCAATAATATGTGCCCCTAAAATTCTATCTGTTTCTTTGTGGGCTAATACTTTAACGAATCCTACCGTTTGACCTGTCGCTTTTGCACGAGAGTTAGCCCCAAACATAAACTTTCCAGACTTATAAGGAATATTTTTCTCTTTTAGTTGTTCTTCTGTTTGGCCGACAGAGGCAACTTCTGGAGAGGTATAAATTACTGAGGGAATTGTTTCATAATTCACATGCCCTTTTTGTCCTGCTAAAATTTCTGCAAGCGCTACCCCTTCTTCTTCTGCTTTATGTGCAAGCATCGGACCACGAATAACATCCCCTATAGCATAAACACCTGAAAGCGATGTTTTAAAATGATCATCAACGATAATTTCACCTCTTTGACTTGTCTTAATACCAACCATTTCAAGGCCAAGATTTTCTGTATTTGGAATCCTTCCTGTTGATACTAAAACGGCATCTGCACTTAAAACATCTTTTTTCCCACTCGCTACATCTTCTATGCCTAGAGATAGTCGTGTGCTGCCTTTTGTAACCTCTAAAACCTTTGTTCCAAATATAAATTCAAGTCCCTGTTTTTTCAGATTTTTTAGAAGTTCTTGTCCAACTTCAAAATCCATAGAAGGAACAATTGTATGGGCGTACTCAATAACAGTCACTTGACTCCCTAATCTTTGCCATAAAGAACCAAGCTCAAGACCAATATACCCACCGCCAATGACGACAAGTCGTTTTGGCGCTTTAGAAAAAGACAAAGCGCCGGTTGAAGAAACAATCCGATCTTCATCAATATCAATCCCTGGAAGATTTCGATTGGAAGAACCCGTTGCAATAACGATATTTTTACCTTCAAGCACCAAAGTTGTATCACTAGAAACAACAGAAACTTTTGTGGGAGAGATTATTTTTCCACTACCATAAAAATGGTGAACTTTATTTTTCTTAAACAGAAAAGAAATCCCCTGAGTCAGCTCTTCTATCACCTGACTTTTTCTTTCCATCATTTTTTTTAAATTAACTTTTAAATCTTTTGCTTCAATTCCCCATTCTGGTAAATGATCCTGTGCTTCTTTGTATTTTTTTGACGCATGAAGAAGGGATTTTGAGGGAATACACCCTACATTTAAACAGGTACCTCCAAGGGTTTTTCTTTGCTCAATGCACGCAACCTTCAACCCAAGTTGTGCAGCCTTGATAGCACAAACATAGCCTCCAGGGCCGCCACCAATTACAATAACATCAAAAATTTCTGTCATAGAAAGTTCCCTAAATATTTAATAGTAGCGTTTCAGGCGTTTCGATGCGTTCTTTTACTTTGGCTAAGAAAGTCACAGCCCCTTTTCCATCCACAATACGGTGATCATAGGTTAAAGCAAGGTACATCATCGGACGAATAACGATTTGATTATCAACAACAACAGGTCTTTGTTGAATTTTATGCAATCCTAGAATCCCTGATTGCGGCGGATTAACAATCGGTGTTGACAATAAAGATCCATAAACACCCCCATTAGAAATGGTAAATGTCCCCCCTGATAGGTCATCTAAAGAAAGAGTATTGTTTCGTGCCTTAGAAGCATACCCAGCAATTGAAGATTCTATTTGTGATAAATCCAAGTATTCGGCATTTTTTAGAACTGGAACAACAAGTCCTTGTTCTGTTCCAACAGCAACACCAATATTATAATAGTTTTTATAAAGAATATCTTGGCCATCAATTTCTGCATTTAAGTCTGGGATTTCTTTTAATGTTTCCACAACAGAGCGAACAAAAAAAGACATGAACCCTAGTTTTACGCCATGTTTTTCAAAAAAACGATCTTTGTACCGATCCCTCATTGCCATGACGTTGGACATATCAACCTCATTAAAGGTTGTCAAAAGAGCGGCTGTATTTTGAGAAGATTTCAAACGCTCTGCTATTCTTTGACGAAGACGTGTCATACGAACACGCTCTTCTTTACCAGAGGTATTGACTGTAGGAAAAGGGGTATTCAAAACATCTTCTTTTGTAATACGACCGTCTTTTCCTGTACCAAAAATTTCCTGAAGATTTATATTTTTTTCCTGAGATATTTTTTGAGCAGCAGGTGAAAGAATTTTTTCTTTTGATTGTTCTACAGCTTTTGGAGGCACAGATGGTGATTCCCTTAAAGAAACAGGTTCTTTTGCCGAATCATCAAGGACAGCAATCACGCTCCCCACTTCTGCATTATCGCCCTGTAAAACACGTATTTCTTTTAAAACACCAGAAGAAGGTGCATTAATTTCCATCGTAATTTTATCGGTTTCGATTTCTGCAATCATTTCATCAGCTTTAACAAAATCTCCAATTTTCTTAACCCACTTAGAAATAGTCCCATCACTAATTGATTCCCCTAAAATTGGTACTTTAATTTCTGTCATTTTCTATCCTATTAATAGCGCTTTTTTTATAAATTCATTTTGCTCTTTTTCATGCACAGACATAAACCCTGTTGAGGGAGAAGCAGATGCCTTACGTCCAACATAAATAGGCCTGTCACATTTCATTTTTGCCTTTTTCATTGCAGATTCTAATCGTCGATCAACAAAAAACCAAGCCCCCATATTTTCTGGCTCTTCTTGACACCAAATAACTTCTGATTGTGCGTATTGTTTTAAAGTTTTAATTAATTCTTCCTCCGGAAAAGGATAAAACTCTTCCAATCGAATTAAGGCAATATTTTGAATATTATAATCTTTTTTAGCCTGCAAAAGATCATAGTAAACCTTTCCGCTACAAATCACAATTCGTAGAGGATTTTTAGTGATTTCTTCTTCGGTTAAAACAGGAGAAAATTTTGTCCCCAAAGAAAGATCTTCAAAAAAAGAAGTTGCCAAAGGGTGCCTCAACAAAGATTTGGGCGTCATCAGAATAAGAGGCTTTCGATAAGGTCCCAAGATTTGACGCCGCAAAATATGATAATAATTTGCGGGCGTTGAACAATAAGCTACATGCATATTTTCCTCAGCACAAAGCTGTAAATAGCGTTCTAACCTGGCAGAAGAATGTTCGGGTCCTTGTCCTTCATATCCATGAGGTAAAAGCATCACAAGCCCAGACAACCGGTGCCATTTTGACTCAGCCGAGGAAATAAATTGATCAATTATTACCTGAGCCCCATTGGCAAAATCACCAAATTGAGCTTCCCATAAAATCAGCGTTTTTGGGGATGAAAAAGAATAACCATATTCATATCCAAGAACAGCAAATTCTGAAAGAGGGCTGTTTAAAATTTCAACTTTCGCCTTAGAAGTCTCTAAGTAATTGAGAGGGATATAAGACTTTTCTACTTTTTGATCAGTCCAAATATTGTGGCGTTGGGAAAATGTCCCTCGTCCGGAATCCTGTCCACTCAGCCTAATTGGATGCCCCTCTTTCAAAATAGTAGCGAAAGCTAAAGATTCAGCTGTTCCCCAATCTAGTTTTTCTTTTCCATCAACCATCTCTTTTTTAGAGCCTAAAATACGATCCATTCTTTTGTGGATGGCAAAATCTTTTGGGACAAAGATTAGGTGTTTCAATAAAGATTTAAGCTGATCAACTGTTTGATCACTTTCTACAGACTGAAGAGATCCAATTTTATAGTTTTCCCATTTTTTTTGCATCCAATTTATAACATAATTATTTGAAATTTCAGACTTTTTATAGGAATCTTCCAGATGATATTTTCTTTCATTTGTCCATTGATCTAAAGATTCTTTTGTTATAAATCCTTGCGTTAAAAGCTTTTGCTCATAGAGAGTTTTTACAGAAAGATGCCCCGCAATAACCTCATACATTGTAGGCTGCGTAAAAGAGGGATCGTCTGTTTCATTATGACCAAAACGACGATATCCTATAATATCAATAACAACATCTTTTTGAAATTTTTTCCTAAATTCTACAGCAAGGCGTGTAATAAAAATCACCATTTCAGGATCATCCGCGTTCACATGAAAAACAGGAGCACCAATAGATTTTGCTAAATCAGAACAATAAGGTGATGATCGGGATAGATGTGGGGAGGTTGTAAAACCCACCTGATTATTAATAACAAGATGGATTGTTCCGCCCGTTTTATAGCCCTCTAAATTTGAAAGACCAAAACATTCTGCAACAACACCCTGTCCAGGAAAAGCAGCATCGCCGTGAATTAATATCCCAAGAACTTTTTTACGATCATCGTCTTTCTTAAAATCTTGTTCTGCACGAACACGACCCAAAACAACGGAATCTACGGATTCTAAATGGGATGGATTGGGTGTTAAAGAAAGATGTACTTCTTGCTCTTGAATTCTATAATCGCTTGAATATCCCAAATGATACTTCACATCCCCTGATCCTGGAATGCTTGAATCTAGAAAATGCTTTTTAGAAAATTCTTTAAAAATGTGTTCTAGGGGTTTTTGCAAAATATTGGCTAAAACATTAAGACGACCCCGATGTGCCATTCCAAAAATAATATTTTCCACATTTCCTTTAGCAGAAATTTCGATAATTTCTTTCAGGCAGGGAATTAATGCATCGCAACCTTCTAATCCAAATCGTTTTGCGCCTTTATATTTTGTATCTAGAAAATTTTCAAAAGACTCTGTCTCTAAAAGAGTCTTTAGAAGATTTATTTTTTCATCAGAAGTAAGAGTTTTCAAAAAAGTGTCATTTTCTAGATGTTCTTGGATCCATTCTTTCTGACCTGAATCAATTATATGCGAAAATTCAACACCAAAAGAACTACAATAGGTATCCCGTAGTTTTAGATAAATATCCCTAAGCGTTGCTTTTTCAAACCCTAAAAGACCGCCTAAAAAGATTTGCCTATCCCAATCTTCTTCTTTAAAGCCAAAATACTTCGGATCCAACTCAGGTATTTTTTCTCGTATCATCAATCCCAAAGGATCTAGTTTGGATTCTAGATGTCCCAGGGCACGATAAGCTTGAACAAGCATCAAAGCCGACAGAGAATCTTTTAAGGATTTATCATTTAAAGTGGTTGGTTCTACTGCATTTTTTTCTTTGCTAGGAAAGGTTTCTTTTTTCTGTTGCCAAGAGGGACCTTTTTTTTCGATCGAAAAAACATCCAAAGAATCGCCCATTTCTTGAAAAAATTGTCTCCAAGATTCGGGAACTGTCTCTTGGTTTTCTAAGTATTTTTTATAAAGAGAGGAGATAAAGTCAAAACTTTCTCCAAACAAAAATTCTTTTTCTAAAACGCTCATTCAATTCCTATACTATCATAGTAAATATTTAACTCTTTCTTATTTGCACATCTATTGATTGTTTGAGTCCTAAAATTTAACTTTGGATTTTAATCAATCATTACAATGACTTATTTTCTTGAATTCTTTTTTCAATATGGTACTATGACTCAATTATAATAATAACTAAAGGGGATTTTCATCATGGCTCTTAAAAAAGCTTTTATTGTTTCCAGTTTTCTAATCGCTCCTTTTTGTTCAGAAGGAAGATCTCCTTCATTCACCGGAATGTATGCCGGGGGTGATATTGGATACAGAAACTTCAGTTCAACCATTAATCAAACCACAACAACAGGAACTGTCCAGCAGCAGTATAAATTTACAGGCGCAGGCGGTGTTTTTGATGCTATTTTTGGTGTTGGAAAAGCTTGGAAAAACCTTTATCTTGGCTACGAATTCAATACAGGCTTTAACACAGGAAAATCAACAAAAGCAGGAGCAAGTCTTGGTAACAGTTGGCAATTTGGTCTGGCGGCTCGTATTGGCGCACCGATGAATGATGTAGGTGTTATGCCTTATTTTGGATTTGGTTTTGAATATCGTCAAATGACCTTTAAAACATCCACAACAAATAATTTTTATAACTACTCTCTTGCACCCACTCTTGGAAGTGAATTTATTCTTGATGATAACTGGAGATTCCGTGGGGAAATCTCTTATCAAATGAACATCAAAACAACCAATCTTCCAGCTACCTACACCGTTAAATCCAGACCAAACAGTTTTGTCTTTAAGGGAGGAATTATTTACAAAATTTCAAATGATTAAGGCAACAAAAGCTTTCATTTTCTTTTGGGCACCTTGAATGATTATTTAGACCTTCTTTGATAGCAGAAGAAAGTCCATCAACGAACATCTTGTTCGTTCTTGCTGTCGAAACCCTTCCATAAAAAGGGACTCCTTCTTTCAAAGCAAGGCTTTTGTAGTCCATATCAAGTTCTACTAAAGTTTCAGAATGCTCGGAAATAAAGCTAATCGGAACAACAATAAGGGGACAACCTTCTTTTCCCGCTCGAACAATTTCATCTTCTGTATAAGGTTTTATCCACTCCAAAGGCCCCACTTTGCTTTGATAGCAAATAATACTCTCTATTTTTAAATCGCTCAAACGACTCTCTAAAATTCCTACAGTTTCCTCTACTTGCTTTTGATAGGGATCTCCTTTTTCAACAATCCGCTTTGGAAGACCATGGGCTGTCCAAAGAATTCTTGGAACACCATAAGATTTGGCCTTTTCATATTCAGAACGAACTTCTTTTTCTATAAAAGACAAAAAACCCTCAAGAAAGAAAAAACAAGGGATTGTTTTTGTTTCCAAATAAGGAGAAAACTTTTTTATTTTTTCAGTAAAATCCTTTAGGGAAGATTGACTTGTTGTTGTTGAAAACTGAGGATAGAGGGGCAGAAGAATGATCTGATCTGGACCAAAGGAAATAACATTTTTTATTGTTTCTAAAGAAAAGGGGTGCCAATAACGCATAGAAACAAAGGTTTTAAAGTGTTGATTTTTTTCCTTATTCAAGGATATTTCTAGTTCTTTTGCTTGAGCTTTTGTTTCATCCAAAAGAGGGC
The DNA here is from genome assembly GCA_016869935.1 of Alphaproteobacteria bacterium. Taxonomy (GTDB): domain Bacteria; phylum Pseudomonadota; class Alphaproteobacteria; order UBA7879; family VGCX01; genus VGCX01. The sequence continues at coordinate 11,263 of VGCX01000002.1, read as the reverse complement.
TTTTTCCACCAAGCTTTTTATAAATATTGATTGCATCGCCCTCTCTGTTTCTGGAAATAATCTTTGCAAGAATCCAGCGAAATGGATTTGGGATTTGCAAAATAGCCCTATCGTAAAAAAGATTAAATAAAAAAAATTTCACCGATTTAAGATCAGACGGCCCTCCAAGGTTCATTAAAACAACAGCAATTTTTTTCATGGACGCCAGCTTTTTACAAATTGAATAAGATCTTTTACATGAGAGACGGGAACGCCTGGTGTCATTCCATGTCCTAAATTAAAAATATAGGGTCGATCCTGAAAAGATCTCAAAATTCTTTCAGCTTCAAAAAACATTTCTTCTCCTCCAGCAACCAGAAGAGAGGGATCAAGCCCCCCCTGAAGAGCCATATTTTTTGGGGAAACCTTTTTGATATGAGAAAAATCCACTACGCTATCCAAGCTCAAAGCACAACCCTCCAGAGAAAAAAACTTCCAATAAAAGGAAGGGTTCCCTTTTGGAAAAACGATGATCGGAATCTCGGGGAACTCTCTTTTTATTCTAGACACAAGCTCCCTTATAGGATAAACCACCCACCGATCGTAATAGGGTTCCGGAAGAATGCCCGCCCAACTATCAAAAAGTTGAATCGCATCAACCCCAGCGATTATCTGTTCCCGCAAATAAAGAAATGTTGCATCAATCAAAACAGAGATTAGGGTGTCGACCTTTTTTGGAAAAGAAAACGCTGTTTTTTTTGCGCAGGAGTGATCTTTTGACCCCCCACCCTCTATCATATAGGTTGCAACAGTCCAAGGGGCTCCAGCAAAGCCCAAAAGAGCCTTTCCATGGGGAAGTTCTTTTTTTGTAAGTGCAATGGTTTCAAATATAGGAGAAAGCGTTTTAAGAAAAGAACCAGGATGTAACTCCCTGAGCTGCTCCAGGTTAGCTTTTTCTAAAACAGGCCCCTCTCCCTGTTTAAAGTCAAGGTCATACCCCAGGGCCAGGGGAACAACAAGAATATCCGAAAAAAGTATTGCTGCATCTATTTCTGGAAATCGCTTTAATGGTTGTAGGGTTACTTCTTTTGCCGCATCGGGAGAAAAACAAAGTTTCAAGAAAGATCCAGCTTTTTCTCTTAGCTCCCTGTATTCTGGTAAGTATCGACCTGCTTGTCGCATGAACCAAATGGGTCTTGGGTGAAAAACTTCCCCTTTGAGGGTTTTTAGTAAATTATTATTCATATATATATCTTTGTTGTTTAAATATATACCTGTGTATAATGTGGATTGTTTTTTGTCTACAGGATATCTTCAAGATATCCACAAGATGTTCCTTTCTTGTGTGCCCTGGTTTTTGTTTGAGCTGGATACTATTTTTTGTTTTTTACACAAAATGAAGGTATTTAAAATTTTTTCTGGGGATTGTTTTGGGGAAAGTCTCTTAACCTTTGTGCACATCTTGGCCCAATTTTCTTTTTTTTCTTTTTATCCACAGGTTATTATAAAGATAAAGACCAAGAGTTAGTATCTTGACTTTAGACAAAAATCCTCTCATGATCTCTAAAATTCTTATTAAAGGAGAATTAACATGATAAAAAACTTCCCAAAAATCCTTCTATCCTTAAGTCTTCTCTTTCTTCTTTCTTGTGGAGAAAAAAACAAAGATACCCTCGTTATTGGAACAAAATTAGATGGAGTTATATCCTTAGATCCGGCAGAGGCCTTTGAAATACACGTTTTAGATTATCTAGATAATGCTTATACCCCTCTGGTTGCTTGCGATCCGAAAAACCCAGAGTTAATTATTGGCCTTGCGGCTGAAAGCTGGGTTGTTAGTGATGACAAAAGGAAGATAACCTTTAAAATTAGACCAGGAATAAAATTTGCCTCCGGAAATACACTAACGGCGCACGATGTTGCCTTTTCTCTACAAAGAACCGTGATTCTAAAAAAGAACCCCTCAGAAATCATTTCTCAGTTTGGGTTTACTGAGGAAAATGTGAAAGAAAAAATTAGAGCACTCGATGATGAAACTCTTGTTTTTGAAATGGATGATTCTTATGCCCCAACTTTGGTGCTTTATTGTTTAACGGCTAACAGTGGAGCTGGGATTGTCGACCAAAAAGAGGTTATGAAACATGAAGTTGATGGAGATATGGGCCATCTTTGGCTAAAGACGAACCACGCAGGAAGCGGTCCTTTTAAATTAAAATCATGGAAACCGAAAGAAAGCATTAGTGTTGAAAGCCACAAAGATCATTTTTGGGGTGCGCCAAAGATTGATAAAATGGTTTTCCAGCATATAGGGGATGATTCTTCTGGTATTTTGATGCTGGAGAAAGGTGATATTGATATTTTGAAGGGGTTTGATTTAACGAGCGAACAAATTGGAAAAGTCAGAGAAAATATAAGGATGGAGAGAGTTTCCCAGGGAGTTACTCGTTTTCTTATGTTAAACCAAAAAGTTCCGGAACTGCAGATTCCAGAAGTTCGTCAAGCTATTCGCCATTTGATTGATTATAATGGGATTGTGAATACCCAGCTAAAGGGAGAAGCCTTTGTGCACCAGACCTTTATTCCTATGGGATTTTTTGGAGCCCTTGATGAGAACCCCTATGATTACAACATAGAAAAAGCCCAAGCCCTTTTGGATAAAGTGGGTCTTAGAAATAAACTAACATTTACACTAGAAAGCCAAAATTCTGAGCAAGCTCAGGCTCTGCAGTCAAGCTTTTCTAAAGGGGGGATCACATTAAAGATTAGCCTTGGGGATACAAAACAACTTCTTACAAAATACAGAGAACGTCGCTATGAAATGGGTCTTTCTTTTTGGATTCCTGATTATTTTGATCCTCATAACAATGCGGCAACATTTGGTAGAAATCCTGATAACTCTGATGCAGCCAAATCAAAAACTATTTTGTGGAGGACAGGCTGGGTAGACCCCGAGCTTGATAAAATCGTAATGATGGCGAAGAAAGAGGAAAATCCAGAAAAAAGAAAAGATCTTTACTATAAATTACAAAGAAAGCTTTTGGATTCTTCTATTATTAATATGTTTCAGTATGACAGAATATTACTTATTCGTGATAATGTTCAGGGAATTGTCTTTAGCAGCGGATCTAATAAGGTATTTTATAAGGATGTCCATAAGTAAGGGTTATTGATTTTGGATTTTTAAAAGATGAAAAAGGTATTTTCATCAGTTTTAGTTACCGTCTTAACGCTTTTGGGCCTTTTAGTTATTACGTTTTTTATTGGCAGAAAGATACCCATTGATCCGATTCTAAGCGTTGTGGGGGAATCTGCTTCTCCCGAAATTTATGAAAAGGCCCGTATTTCTATGGGCCTTCACTTGCCAGTTTATGAGCAGTTTTTTCTTTATTTAAAAAAGATTATTAGTGGAGATTTTGGGTATTCATTTCTAACAAGTCGTCCTGTTTTAGAGGATTTAGCGCATGTCTTTTCTGCAACGATTGAACTTGCAACATTTTCTTTGATTTTTGGGGTTTCTTTGGGAATTTTCTGTGGTATTTGGGCAGCGAAAAGTTATGGATCTTGGGTTGATAAATTTGTGGGGGGTGTTTCTCTTGTTGGATACTCTATTCCTGTATTTTGGTTTGGCCTTCTTCTGCTTTTGATTTTTTATTTTGGTTTGGGGTGGTTTCCAGGCCCTGGAAGAATAAGTATTTACTATCAAGGGTATGATGCAAAAAGTGGGTTTTTATTATTTGAGTCTCTTTTTAGGGGAGATTTTGATGTCTTTTTAGATGCTCTTCACCACATTATCCTTCCAACAGCTGTTTTAGGGTATTTTAATCTTTCTTATATTGCAAAAATGACACGTTCCCTTGTTCTGACAGAAATGAGAAAACCTTATATTTTGACTGCGCGTGTTAAAGGAGTTTCTTCCTCAAAAATTATTTGGAAACATATTATTCCTAATATTAGAGTTCCTCTGCTTTCGGTTGTTGCCTTAAGTTATGGAGGCCTTTTAGAGGGAACTGTTTTAACGGAAACTGTTTTTTCGTGGCCTGGACTTGGGAGTTATCTAGTGAATTCTTTAAAAAATGTTGATATGAATGCTATTTTGGGGGCAACGTTTTTAACGGGCGTTGTCTTTGTAGGCTTACATACCTTAGTTGATAGTATTAATTATTTGATAGACCCAAGGGCAAAAAATGATAAAAAATAGTACTATGACAGAGATTCCTAAAAGTTCATATGACGCACAAAAGAAAAAAATTTATCGAAATTGGATTGTTTTTTCATCAAATAAAATATCTTTATGGAGTTTTTATTTTTTAGTTTTATTAATCCTTGTTGCTTCTTTTGCTTCCTTTATTGCTCCCCACGATCCAGCAAATGTTGACCTTTCCTTACGCCTTCAAGAACCATCAAGCGTTTATCTTTTAGGAACAGACGAATTGGGTCGAGATATTTTAAGTCGGTTGATTTTTGGGGTAAGAACAACAATTTATATTGTTGTGCTTATTATATTCTTTACTGTTCCCTTGGGCGTTGCAATTGGTATTATTGCTGGATATGGGGGTAAGTGGATTGATCGAATTCTTATGCGTCTTACGGATATTTTTTTGGCTCTTCCTCGCCTTATTTTGGCTCTTGCTTTTGTTGCGGCTATGGGACCTGGACTTTTAAGTCTTGTGGTTGCTATTTCTTTAACAGCTTGGACATCTTATGCTCGAATTGCTAGATCTGAAACAATATTAATTCGTAAGGAAAATTTTGTAAAAGCTGCTCAACTGCAAGGGGCAAAGCCCTTTTATATTTTGCGTCATTATGTTCTCCCTCTTTGTTTACCCTCCGTTATTGTTCGTCTGACATATGATATGGCAGGTGTTATTCTCATGGCTGCTGGATTTGGTTTCTTGGGTTTGGGTGTTCAACCACCAGTGCCGGAATGGGGAACAATGGTCGCAAGTGGTCAACCATATCTTTTAGATCATTGGTGGGTATCAACAGCTCCAGGATTTGCAATTTTTATCACAAGCCTGGCTTTAAATTTTGTTGGAGATGGCTTAAGAGATGTCATAGACCCGAGGCAAAATTATTAACATGAACATAATTGACCTTAAAAATTTTACTCTTTCTATAGCACAGCAAGAAAAAACAAATCTTATTGTGCAAGGTGTCTCTTTGTCTATTCAAAATGGAGAAATTTTGGGTGTTGTTGGTGAAAGTGGTTCGGGTAAAACAATGCTTATGAGATTTCTTTTGGGTGTGATGCCTCAAAATATGACAGCTTCTTTTGACTCTTTTTCATTTTTGGGATCATTGATTTCTCTGGAAGAATCAAAAAATGTTAGATCAGACATCGCTATGGTTTTGCAGGACCCTAAAACGTCCTTAAATCCTGTTTTGACCGTTGAAGACCAAATTAAAGAAGCATTTATTCTTAAGGGAGACAAAGATAATTTGGATGAAAAAGTGCTAAAAACTCTCCAAGAAGTTTCTATTCAAGACCCTTTGCGTGTTGCAAAAAGTTATCCGTTTGAGCTATCTGGAGGGATGGGGCAGCGCGTTATGATAGCGATGATGCTTGCTTTAAAACCAAAACTTTTAATTGCGGATGAACCAACGTCTTCTTTGGACGCCCATGTACAAAGGCAAATTTTAGATCTTTTAAGGGATACAGCGAAAAAAAATGGGATGACACTTATAATCGTAAGTCATGATTTACCCCTTATATCTGCTTATTGTCACAGGGTTATCGTTATGTATAAAGGTCATATAGTCGATTCTTGCAAGGCTCAAGACCTTTCTAAGTCAAAGCACCCCTATACAAAAGGTCTTTTGAGGTGTTTACCAAAATTGAATGATCCAAGAAAACGTCTTTCCATTTTAAAAAGGGAGGAAATAGATTTATGATTCATGCTGAGAATCTTTCAGTCATTTTTGAAAAAAAAGGTCAAAAATTTCAAGCCCTGTCAGACGTTTCTTTTGATGTTAAAAAAGGAGAGTCTTTTGGAATTATTGGCGAAAGTGGTTCGGGCAAAACAACAATTTTAAATGTTTTATCTGGTATGGTATCTCAAAACAGTGGCGCGTTTAAGCTTAATGGAACGTTACAGTATGTTTTTCAAGATCCCTATAGTGCTCTTCACCCTTATCATACGATAGGAAGAATTCTTGAAGAGCCTTTAAAAATTAGAAAGAAAATAGTTGATAAAAGTCTGATTATTCAATGTCTTAAAAATGTTGGTCTTGGAGAAGAGTATTATTTTCGCTATCCGCATGAATTATCGGGCGGACAGCGTCAGCGTGTTGTGATTGGGCGTGCTTTGGTTATGCAGGCGGATGTTTTGCTCCTTGATGAACCAACCTCTGCTTTAGATGTTTCTGTACAGGCAGAAATTTTAAATCTTTTGAAGGATTTGCAGGAGAAATACAAATTTACGATGATTTTGGTGACGCACGATCTTCCAGTGGTTGCCTTTATGTGTAATGATATTCTTGTTATGCGGCAGGGAAAAGTTATTGAAAGGATCACATCAACTAATTTACGTCGTGGTATGATCAAAAATTCTTATACTAAAGAATTAGTCGATTTAAGCTTTTAAAAAGAGAGAGAAACCAGCAAGGAAGTTTCAAGGCAGGATTTCATGACGCTGGCTCTCTCTCCGTCGAAGAAAAATATCTAAAGAGATATTTTTCATATGAAAATTATAATACAAAAAATATCTCGTCAAGAGAAAAATGATAAATTTATGAGTATTTTAATTTCAAATAATTAAACAATCATTTATATAAAGAGAATTTTTTGGTGATGCTGGAAACAATATCCCATTTTCTAAAAATCACAGCAGCATAGTAGATATGTTCTTCTTCTGTTTTTTTAGAAATATTTTCTATCTGTTTTAGGTATGTGTCACCGGTCATGCTATCGACAAAGGGAAGATTAAAGATATGGGCTTCCTTTGCTGCAGCTACGGCCTTCTTAATCTCATTGGATTTTCCTCGTAAAACAATATAAGGTATTCCTGAAATTTTCCAGTTGTTGCCACTGGCATCTATATTGGCTTGTAGGAAACAATTTTCCTCGTTCAATGAGGCTCCAAGTGCAAAGGAAGCATGAGCTACAGCATTCATTGCAACACCAATATCGATCTCTTTGTTGACAATGACAACAAGTTTATTTTCAAATTTCATTTTATTTCTCCTTTTCTTTGATAAAAATTTCCAATCGTTCTTTTCCCTTACCAAGATTGATTCTCTTAAGGGTTATCGTACCGACCTCTTTTGTATTTTGAGGGTGTGTTCCTCCACATGGTACCGGTGAGAATTCTTTGATTTTCCAGTATCTTCTTTCTGTAACTTCATCACTAAAAGCGCTTATAATAGGCTGACTTGAATCAATGATAGACTGAGCATGAGCCTGTAGTTCTTTTAGAGAACTAGAGATACTGTCTTCGCATTTGAAATCAATACGTGCTTTGGCTTCAGCAATGTGCGCCCCTGTCTTTAAAATAGTTGGAAATTTTTTGTATGCGAGCTCTAAAATAATTTCAGCTGCAAAATGTAATCGCATTAATTGATAACGGCGACTCCAATCAACAATAATTCTTACTTTATCACCAGCCTTAAGTTGATGCTGATCATCAAGGGTGTAATAGAGTTCTTTGCCATTTTTTTGTGCATTTAAAACGGTGTACCCTCCTATAGTTCCAGAATCACTTTCTTGTCCTCCAGAAAAAGCATAGAAAATTGTTTCATTGACTGTAATTTGATTGCCATTAACTTTTTTCACAACGGTATCTAATTCAGTTAAATAAGGGTTTTTCCAAAATATCTTTTTTGTCATATTATTCTTCTTCGTTTTTAAAACTTTCATTTACATTTTATGCGTTATAGCGCACAATATAGCACTGTACGTTATAACGCACAAGCATTTTTTATAAAGGGGTGAATTTTGGAAAACCTATCATTAAGGATACCTAAGATTTTAAAGTCATTGCGCCAAGAAAAAGGATGGAGCTTAGATAGAGCAAGTCAAGAAACTGGTGTTAGTAAAGCCATGCTTGGACAAATAGAAAGAAGTGAGTCAAGCCCCACAATTGCGACGCTCTGGAAAATTGCTAGCGGCTTTAATGTATCATTTTCCTTTTTTATCCAGGATTTAAATCAAAATCAATCAATGCATCGGATAGGTAATCCGGAGCAACTACATCCAAAAGATGATAAAATTTTTGTTATGCCGATATTTCCTTATGATGAAAAATTTAGATTTGAAGTTTTTGTTATCGAGTTGCTTCCTGGTTGTGAGCACTTTTCTCCAGCGCATCAAAAAGGCGTTGTTGAACATATAATTGTTGCATCCGGTGAGCTTGAAGTTTTTGTAAGGGGGGCTTGGCATTCTGTTAAAGAGGGAGAGGGGTTGGGGTTTGAGGCTGATCAATCACACGGATATCGGAACTTGTCGAAACAAAAAGCGGTTTTTCATGATATCATTCATTATTAAGATGCTTGCTTTTTAATCTTTTATGCCGTAGGAATAATCATGATTTCTTATGATTATTTTTTAAAAGAACACCAGCGGTTATTTCCTGACACAAATGTTTCACGTGAAACATTTGATCGTTTGCTTTATTACGTGCAAAAAGTTATTGAATATAATCAAAGTTTTAATCTCATTGGATCAGGAGAAAAAGAAAAGATTTGGGAAAGACATGTATTCGATAGTATGCAGCTTTATCCTTATATAGAAGAAAATAAAAAAATATGTGACATAGGTTCTGGAGCTGGATTTCCAGGGGTGGTTCTAGGAATAATGGGTGTTTCTGGTATAACCCTTATTGAGTCTAATGAGAAAAAAGCAACGTTTCTAAAAAATGTTTCACGTGAAACATTAATTGATAATAATATCGTGTGTGAGAGAGTGGAGAATTTAAAAAAACCTTTCGATGTTATTATCGCTCGAGCAGTATCGCCATTGAAAAATCTTTTGCTTTGGACACAAAATATTTCTCATAAAGAAACGCAGTATATTTTTCCAAAAGGAAAAAAATACCAAGAGGAAATTACAGAAGCATATAAAAAGTTTGCATTTGATGTAGTACTGCATCATAGTGTGACGAACGAAAATGGAAGAATTTTGGTAATTAAGAATGTCCACAAAAATAATTGCCGTCGCTAATCAAAAAGGTGGTGTTGGAAAAACAACAACCACTATAAATTTAGGAACGGCTTTAGCAGCAATCCAGAAAAAAGTTTTAATAGTAGATCTAGATCCTCAGGGAAATGCTAGTACGGGATTGGGATTGTCCCGTAACAATAGGCGCCCTGGCAGCTATGATGTTCTTCTGGGTTTTTCATCGTTGGAACAGGGTGTTAAGGAAACAAAGATTCCCAATTTATTTTTGTTGGCATCAGGTCCTGAGTTGTATGGTGCTGAGGTAGAGCTTGTTGATGCAAACGATCGAGAGTTTAAACTAAAAAAAAGTTTAGATGGAAAAACATACGATTATATTTTTATTGATTGTCCGCCTGCATTAAGTTTGTTAACCCTCAACGCTTTTGCAGCAGCGAATAGTGTTTTAGTTCCGCTGCAAAGCGAATATTATGCCCTTGAGGGAGTTTCTCAACTTTTTAAAACGATCGAACTTATCAGAAAAAGCATCAATAAATCTTTAGAAATTGAAGGAATTGTTTTGACGATGTTTGATAAAAGAAACGCTTTAAGTTACTCTGTTGAATCTGAAGTGAGAGAGCATTTCGGAGAGAAAGTGTATCAAACAATCATTCCAAGAAATGTAAGAATTTCAGAGGCTCCTTCCCATGGCTTGCCGGTAACTGTTTATGATATTAATTGCCAAGGATCTCGTTCTTATTTAGAATTAGCTAGGGAATTTATTAGGCAGCAAAAAGAAGGTGTTAATAATGAAAAAAAATAAAGTATTAGGTCAGGGTCTTGCAGCTATTTTAAGAGATATTGATGATCAAGATCAAAGCAATGAATTTGTAGTAAATAATCAAAAAGACAATATAAATTCTGAGTATCAGTTTTTATCGTTGAATCAGTTAACACCAAGCCCATATCAACCGAGAAAAGTTTTTGATGAGGTGGAGCTTTCAGAGCTTTCTGCGTCGATAAAAAGAAATGGGGTTTTACAGCCCTTATTGGTCAGAAAAGTCAGTGAAGGTAATTATGAAATTATAGCAGGAGAGCGTCGTTGGCGCGCGGCTGGGAAAGCAGAACTTTCTGAAGTGCCTGTTATCGTTAAGTCTATTACAGACGAAGAGGCAATGATTGTCGCCTTCGTGGAAAATCTTCAAAGAGAAGATTTGACAGCCCTAGAAGAAGCAGAAGGATTAGAAAAATTAAGCGAAGCAATGGGACAAGAACAAATTGCCCAGATGATCGGAAAAAGTCGAAGCTACGTAGCAAACGTTTTGCGTCTTAATAAGTTACCCGAAGAAATTAAAGATCTTTTAAGAAAGAATGAAATTAGTGCTGGTATTGCCAGGTCTCTTGTAGGTCATCCAAATGCAATAGAACTTGCAAGGTTAGCTGTTAAGAATAAACTTAATGTGCGGGAGTTAGAAAATCTTGCACAGAAGATGAAAGTGGCAGAAAAAACAGAAGCGGGGTCCTCTAAAGGGAAAGTTTCTGCAAGTAAGGTTTTAGATGATGATCAGCAAGAAAAGCTTGCAACAGAAAAAGCAATCGAAACAGCTTTGGGGTTAAAAGCAAAATTGATCGTCGGTCCGAAAACAAAAGTTCTCAGTATTTATTTTGAAACGATGGAGCAACTTGATTCATTATTATCAAAATTAACGACATAAGATCTTTGTGGATAAGTGTGTGTGTAATCAATGATAAGGGAAATTATTTTAGATACAGAAACAACAGGATTTAAGCCAGAAGCTGGTCATAAAATTGTTGAAATAGCATGTGTAGAACTTATCAATCATTTGCCAACAGGACGAACGTTTCATCATTATCTGAATCCAAAAAGGGATGTACCGATTGATGCATATAATGTGCATGGATTATCGACAGAATTTTTAAAACAGTTTTTAACTTTTGAAGAAATCGTAGAAGAGTTTCTGAATTTCATCCAAAAAGATGTTCTTATTATTCACAATGCACCGTTCGATTTGTCTTTCCTAAATTTTGAATTGCAAACTGTAGAGCGTGATATCATTAAACATAATAAAATCATCGATACTTTAAAAATTGCAAGGCAAAAATTTCCAGGATCTCCAGCATCCCTTGATGCTCTTTGTCGTCGTTTTAAAATTGATAACAAGTCCCGCACAA
>VGCX01000001.1 GCA_016869935.1 Alphaproteobacteria bacterium | reverse complement strand
TATTAGACTTATGACCAAATGCATAATAGAACTATGACCAAATAGCAATTAGATATGTGACCAAATGCATAATAGAATCATGACCAAATAGTAAATTGATCAATTTAGTTTGCCTTTTTTTATCCCAAAGGCCACCGTGGACGTGGGGCAAACGTTAGGGGGTCAGTGTGTCCCTGTTGAAATCGTTCAAGACCGGCCCAGGCGACCATAGCGCCATTATCGGTGCAATACTTTAAAGGAGGGGCGATGAAGCGTTTTTCTTTTGATTCAACAAGGGTTTGCAACTGATGTCTTAAAAATTGGTTGGCCCCAACGCCTCCTGCAATTACGACATCTTTGACGGTGGGAACAGCTTCAAGTGCTTTAGATAGCCGATCAACAAAAACATCACTAACAGCTTGTTGAAAGGAAGCGGCAATGTCTTTTTTGTCTTGCTCTTGAAGGGGTCCCTTAAAGCTTTCGACTGTCCTTAGAACGGCTGTTTTAAGTCCAGAGAAGGAAAAATCTAATCCTGATTTGTTTAAAAGGGGGCGAGGAAATGGGAATCTTTTGGCATTACCTCCAAGGGCACACTGTTCAACGGCGGGCCCTCCTGGGTAGGGAAATCCTAAAAGGCGGGCAACTTTGTCAAATGTTTCTCCGGCGGCATCATCAATCGTTGTTGATAATACTTCATAATTTCCAAGGTCTTTGACATGAATAAGTTGACAATGTCCGCCAGAAGCCAAAAGCAGAAGATAGGGAAAGGGAACATCTTCTGTCAGCCGAACGGATAGGGCGTGGGCTTCTAAATGGTTAACGGCAATGAAGGGTTTTTTAAGATAAGCCGCAATTGATTTTCCCGTGACGGCACCTACCAACACCCCCCCAATAAGTCCCGGGCCACAGGTGGCAGCGATTGCATCCAGTTGATCAAAAGCAAGGCTTCCTTGTTGCAGGGTTTGCTTGATTACGTCTTGGATTTTTTCTAGATGGGCACGTGCCCCGATTTCAGGGACAACACCACCAAACTTTCGATGGGCCTCGAGCTGAGAAAAAACAACGTGCGCTAAGACTTCTTTTTTTTCTGTAACTATTGCGGCTGCAGTCTCGTCACAACTTGTTTCAATACCAAGAATGTACATGATTCTTCTCTAGGATCTTAGGGCTTTTGCTTTTTGGTCAATATCCCTCATGACCTGTAAAAACTTTTCTAGGGACTTTCCTGACAGTCTTTGTTGTGGTGCCATATTAACCAGTTGAGGATTCACTTCTTCGCCTCGATAGTGAATTTCATAGTGGAGATGCGGTCCTGTTGTAAGGCCAGTCATTCCAACGTATCCAATAACGTCCCCTTGTTTTACTTTCTTCCCTTTCGTCATGTTTTTCCCGTAGCGATGAAGGTGCGCGTAAGCGGTTCCGTAATCTTGACTATGTTGAATAAAGATATAATTCCCAAATCCTCGTAAGCGGCCCATTTTCTTTATAAAGCCATCTCCGGCGGCAAAGATTGGTGTTCCAATAGGGGCTGCAAAGTCTACACCACGATGCATTTTGGTATAGCCCCGAATGGGGTGAGTTCTTTTGCCGAAACAAGAAGAAACTCTTGCGCCTTTAATGGGTGTTTTTAAAAGAGCTTTTTTCGCACCCTCTCCCTTTTCATTAAAATACTCGATGGATCCATCATCTAGAGTGTGTTTGAAAAGACGTAGGGGGCCACCCGCAACAAAAAGGGTGGCATAAACAACTTCACCATACCCAACATACCCTGTTTCTTCGTCTTGAGGGTGTTCAACTAAGACTTCAAACGTATCGCCTGATTTTAGGGCGCGTTGAAAGTCTATGGAGTAGCTGTAAATACGAATAAGCTGATTCACAAGAGACGCATTTAATCCTGCCTTAACAGCAGATGTGTAAAAGTTATCTTCGATACCACCGTGGGTATAAGAAAGCGTTGTTTTTAAGGAAACTGGAGGCCCTGGGGAGACAAATTCTCCTGACTGGTTTTTTGTAATAACGAGTTTTTTAGTATTAGACAGAATAAAAATAATTTTCTTAAGAACATTCTGCTGAGCGGGCAAATTTTTATCATACCTGAAATAAAAACGGTGACCTGGCATAATAAGTTTGGGAGAAAAATATTTACGGATCGCCTGGACAATTTGCTTCCGTTCGTCAGTACTTGTATTATTGCGTTGCAAGAATTTTTCAAGGGTTTCCCCTCGTTTAATGCGTGATTCAACAAGGAATGATTCTCCGGCAACTTCTTTCTCGCGCGCAACAACCTTGGAGGTACCTTCTTCTTCAAGCGCTTGCTCTGCTTCTTCTGCTTCTACGTAGGATTCTTCAAAAGCATCTTTTTGTATATCCACTTGATGGTCTTCGTAGATATCTACCAAAATAAGGGTTGCACCTAAGACAAAGCATAAGATACTGGCAATGAGCTCTAAATGTCGAAGGTAACGAAATCGCACTATTTAGGGACTCCCTGTGTTGTTGAATATTCGAAGTGAAAGACTTCACCTGGATAAACAAGGGAACGAATGACATAAGCGGCTCTAGCTGCCTCAGCAAACCCTGTCAAAATGAGCTTTTGCTTGTTTTCGTAACTTGCAACATCGCCGATTGCAAAGATTCCTGAAGCGGATGTTGCGTTATTAATAGGCGATACTTCGATATGATTTTTGTGAAGGTCGAGTCCCCACTCAGCAATAGGACCAAGATTCATGGAAAGACCAAAGAAAAGCAGCAAATCATCGGCAGGAAGCGTTCTGTGCTCCCCATCAAGCGTTTGGACGCCTACCTCTTTTAATTGGCCGTGCTCTCCTCGAACACTTTCAAGTTGATAGGGGACAACAAGTTCTATGGCGCCAGTATCCGCAAGCGCATGCAGTTTATTGACACTTTCGGGGGCAGCGCGGAATTTGTCGCGTCGATGAACCATATAAATTTTCTTTGCAAGAGGTGCTAAAGAAAGGGCCCAGTCAACGGCAGAGTCACCACCGCCTGCAATGACAACAGTGCGGTCTTTGAATCGATTAGGGTCTTTTACATAATAAAAGATACTTTTTCCTTCAAAAGCCTCTAATCCATCAAGAGGGGGGCGGTTTGGTCCAAAAGCACCAACACCAGCGGCAATAATAACAGCTTTGGCATTGATTTTTGTGCCAAGAGACGTTTCAAGATCCCACCGTTCATCGTCTGTTGGTAAAAGTTTTACAACATTTTGCCCTAAATGATAGGTTGGATGAAAAGGGGCCGCTTGCTCTTCAAGTCGGGCAATTAAATCTTTTGCAAGAATTTTGGGACATGCTGGAATGTCATAAATGGGCTTTTCTGGATAAAGAGCAATACATTGCCCCCCAATTTCTGATAAGGCATCAATGACATGACATTTCATAGACATCATCCCGCATTCAAAGATGGCAAAAAGACCAACGGGTCCTGCGCCGATAATTGCTACATCTGTTTTATGAATAGTCATAACTTTTCCTAGGATTCTGCTTAAAAATACGATAAAAAATTAAAGTAACCCTAAAAGTTTCACAATTGTATAAGAAATGTCTAGTATTTTTTTTAATCATCCGATAGAACTCGAAAGCTTAGCTACTCTAGAAGCCATTCTTGAAGGGATTATTCCTTTTATAAAAAACAAAGACATTCTCTTGTTTGAAGGACCCTTGGGGGCGGGTAAAACAACGTCTGCACGTTTCATAATTCAAGCGCTTGTGGGCGAGAAGATTGATGTTCCAAGTCCTACCTTTAATCTTGTTCATACCTATGAAACCAGAGATTTCCCTTTATGGCATTTCGATCTCTATCGTCTAAAAAATGAAGAAGAGCTTTTTGATATAGGAATTGAAGAGGCTTTAAGTGACGGCGTCCTTATGATTGAGTGGCCAGAAAAAGGGGGGCAAATTCTTCCGTTGTCGACCCTTAAACTACAGTTTCATTTTGGTGAAAATGATACACGATTTTTAACACTAATTCCCTCCCGTGAATGGCAGGAAAGGATAAAAAATGATACACACTAGAGAGCAATTAAAAAAAGATTTTATTCAAAAGAATGGATGGGGAGATGCCACAATTTCTTTTCTTGCGGGAGACTGTTCCAATAGGACCTATGATCGTTTGGTCAAAAAAGACAAAACAACAGCGGTTTTAATGGATGCTTATGGTGATAATGAAAAGGTAGAGCCTTTTATGGCTATTTCTAGTCTTTTGAATGATCTTGGGTGTTCAGCGCCCAAAGTTTTGTCGCAAGACTTTGAAAACCGGTTTCTTCTTTTAGAAGATTTTGGGGATCAAACATTTACCTGGTGTTTGGGAAAGGGAATGGATGCGGGTCTTTTGTATGAAACAGCTGTTGATGCCCTTATTCATCTGCATCAAAAATTTGATCGATCGACTTCTTCCACTCTTCCAGTCTACGATACAAAAAGTCTTTTGGAGAAAGCTAACCTTTTTCTGGAATGGTATTTTCCAGCGATTCATGGAACTGTTCCCTCAACGGCTATTATCCAAGAATGGGAAGATGCATGGTGTCAAGCCTTTCAAGTAATAGATAAGGCTCCTCAAACATTAATCCTTAGGGATTTTCACGTTGATAATCTTTTGTGGCTTCAAGATCGAGAAGGGTTTAAAAGATGTGGGCTTTTGGATTTTCAAGATGCAGCGATTGGCCCCCAGTGTTATGACCTTGTTTCTTTGTTTGAAGATGTGCGTCAGGATGTTTCTTTTGATTTGACGAAACGGTTGTTAAAAAAATACCTACGGTCTTTTCCGGATCTTGACGAACATACATTTATGACTCAGTACTACACAATGGGAGCCCAAAGAGCAACACGGATTATCGGAGTGTTTGCGCGGATGTTGTTGGCAAAAAATCGGGACCATTACATGCGTTTTATTCCGCGCACATGGAAATGGCTGGAAAATGATTTAAAACATGATAATCTATTAGCCATTCGTCATTGGTTTAATGAATACTTTCCAATGGAGAAAAGGAGAGAACTTACATGTTTATAAAAAAAGCGATGATTTTAGCCGCAGGGCGGGGAGAACGGATGCGGCCTCTAACAGATATTTGTCCCAAACCACTGATTAATGTGGATGGATCCCCTATGATAGACCATATTTTAAATCACCTAGAGGAAATAGGGGTTACAGAGGTTGTGATTAACACATCCTATTTGGGAGATATGGTCCATAAGCATCTTGAAAATCGAAAAACACCTCACATTACATTTTCAGATGAGGATACCCCTCTTGAAACAGGGGGAGGCGTTTTTAAAGCGCTTCCTGAACTTGGAGAAGATCCCTTTTTCGTGATCAATGGAGACGTTGTTTGGTCTGATGGAAAAACAAATTGCTTAAAAGAACTATCCAAAGCATGGAAAAAAGATATGCAAGCCTTGCTTTTGGTTGTTCCAAAAGATCGCGCTCAGGGGTATCAGGGAGATGGTGATTATGATATCGCTGCTTCTCATCATCTAAAAAGAAGGGTGCTTGGAAAAAAAGCAAAGTACGTTTTTTCAGGGATTCAGATTTTAGATCCCAGAATTTTCAAAAATTGGGAGCCGGGATTCTTTTCTCTCAAAGCGGTGTATGACAGGCTGGAAGAAGAAAAATCTCTCTATGGGCTAGAGCACCAAGGTCTGTGGTTTCATGTTGGAACACCAGAGCATTTGAATGCAACGCGGGAGTGGTTTGAACAGCATAAGGAAGTGACGGCGTGAAGGAACAGGTTTCCTTTATTCCTGCTCATCTTCCTTTCTTAGAGACACTCGCACAATTTCTTCTATCGACTTATGATCAAAAAGAGCTTGCGTCGAGCGTTATTTTTTTGCCGACATATCGAGCCTGTCAAAAGCTTGAAAATATTTTGTGCAACAGGAGTCAAGGGAAAGCACTCCTTCTCCCGCGCCTAATTCCCTTAGGGGGTATTGATGGAGAAGACCTCGCTTTAAGTTCCCTTTCTTTGTACGACACAATGATGGGATTACCCCCTCTTGTCAGCGCAGAAGAGCGTTTGGCTCTTTTAACCCAAGAAATCCAGAAATTTTACCGTCAAAAAAATCAATATTTTAAGACATCTCAGGCTTGTGCTTTGGCAAAAGACCTTTTGCATTTAATTGATCAAGTGCAATTAGAGGGTTTAGATTTTTCAAGATTAAAAGATCTTGTTCCTGAGGATTATGCGTCTCATTGGCAATTGACAGTAGAATTTCTAGAAATCATTGCAGAAAAATGGCCATCGCTGATTAAAAAACTCAATAAAACAGAACCTGCAGAGTATCAGCGTTTACTATTGGAATTTTATGCGCGTTTGTGGGAACAGACCCCTCCTTCTCACCCTGTTATTGGGGCAGGATCAACAGGGAGTATTCCTGCAACAGCACGTTTGTTAAAAGTCATCCAATCTCTTCCCGAAGGGCATCTAATTTTACCAAACCTTGATCCTTCTTTAGATGGAGTTCCTCCCTCATCTCATCCTCAACATACGATGTATCGATTGCTAGAAACAATCGGTATTGAGGCTCAAGAAGTTGGCCCTTTGGTTGAGGAAAAAGGGGAAGAAAAAAGAGATCTATTGAAGGGTATTTTTGATGTCAAATCAAAACCTCTTCCTCTAGAAAAAGTTAAGACAGCCATCAATCATCTGCATCTTTTGGAGTGTTCCAGTCAACAAGAAGAAGCAACCGTGATAGCCCTTGCTATTCGAGAGCATCTTGAAAAAGAAAATCAATTTGTTTCTTTTGTAACGGCCAATCGGTCCCTTGCGCGGCGTGTGGTGCAAGAACTGAAGCGATGGAACATTCAAGCCAATGACTCTGGAGGAATTCCTTTGTCTCAAACAGCTGTGGGGGTTTTTTGTCTTTTGACAGCTGAGTGGGTTCAGGAAAAATTATCCCTATCAACGCTTCTTGCAACACTGAAACATCCTTATGCCTATCGGTTTAAACGATTTGCTCATGTGATTGAAAAAAAATTCTTACGTCAGGGAATTTCTTTCGATCATATTGATCCTTTATTGTTAGAAGATATCGCTCTTCAAGAGGAGTATAAAATCATACAAAATGCCCTTGAAAAAGGACGCCTTCTTGCAACGCAAGAAAACATTAATTTGAAAAATTTATGGATGTTTCATAAAGAACTCCTTTCTCTTTTTACGGAAAAAAAATCTCCTTGGTTTGGCGAAACAGAAGAATCAGAAGTTTTTGATGGGTTCATTCAAAAGCTAGAGGAAAACCTTATAACGATACCCCTTCAAAAAGGGGAAGAATATGGGGATATTTTAACCCATTTTTTCACAACACTTTCTGTCCGCAAGAAATTTGCTTTACATCCCCGTCTTTCTATTTTGGGACTGATTGAAGCACGCCTTGTTCCGGCAGATCTCGTTATTTTGGGGGATTTGAATGAAGGGTCTTGGCCAGGGACGCCATCGATTGACCCTTGGTTTAACCAATCGATGCGTAAACAATTTGGATTGCCTGAGCATGATCGACGGGTGGGTCTTTCAGCGCTGGATTTTGTTCAAGCGTGTGCAGCGCCTCATGTTTTGTTAACACGGTCTTTACGTGTACAGGGAACACCTACTGTGCCGTCTCGTTTTTTAACGCGGCTTCAGTCTTATTTAAAGCGTTACAATCTTTCCCTTCAAAGAAAAGGGGAGCTTTTGTACTATGCTCAAATACTTTATGCCCCTAAAGAACGAATTCTTTTGGGCCCGCCGACACCAAGGCCCCCTTTTCTTGCGCGCCCTCGAAGCCTTTCGATTACAGAAATTACAACGCTCATCCATGATCCGTATAGTCTTTATGCTAAAAAGATTTTGCACTTAAAACCTTTGAAGCCTTTGGAAGAAAAGCCAGGGCGTTTAGAGTTTGGTCTTTTTGTCCATGATGTTTTAGAGGTGTGGTTTAAAAATCTTCCGTTGATGCATGAAACTGGCATAGCTATAGGGAAAGAGAAGTTTTCAATCTATTTTCAAGAACCTTTAGAGCATAACTTATGGTGGTATCGGTTTGAAAATATTCTTCAATGGATTATAAAACAAATGCCTGCATTTTCTTTAGAGCAATCATGGCAAGAAACGAGAGGTCTTTTAGAATTTTCTTTGGAAAAAGGCTCCTTTAGTTTGGTTGGAAAAGCAGATCGCATTGATGAAACAAATCATGGAATGGTGATTGTTGACTATAAGACTGGAACGCCTCCTACAAAAAAAGAAATAGAATATGGTCTTTCGCCTCAGCTGCCTCTTGAAGCGATTATATTGAAAGCAGGGGGGTTTAAAGACATTCCTCGAAACAATCTATCGTCTCTTTCTTTCTGGCATTTGATTGGTGATAGAGAGGGGGGAGAGATTATCGAATACAGCCAAGATTTGGATAGTCTTGTTATGTCAACAAAAGAAGGTCTAGGTCGTCTATTAGAAGCTTTTGATGAGGAAGAAACGGCCTATTTATCCATCCCTTATCAAACATCCCTTTATGGTGACTATCATCACTTAGCCCGTATTAAGGAATGGTCTCTTAACGGAGGGAATGCATGATCACAACAGCATCGCTTCAGCAAAGGCAAGCAGCATCTCCAACACATTCTTGTTGGGTGGAAGCTTCCGCTGGAACAGGAAAAACCAAAGTTTTAACCGATCGTGTTTTAATGCTTTTGTTAACAGGGGCAGTTCCTGAAAACATTTTATGCCTGACTTTTACAAAAGCAGCGGCCGCTGAAATGGCCAATCGTATTCAAGAAAAACTTGCAATTTGGGCGTCTTTTGATGAAGAAGCCTTAAGACAAGAATTATCATCACTTTTATCGAGAGCTCCAACCCGTCAGGAGCTTGATCGTGCGACAAGTCTTTTTGCAACGGTAATTGATGTGCCTGGGGGAATGAAAATTCAGACCATTCATTCTTTTTGTCAGATGGTTTTGAAAAAATTTCCCCTTGAAGCAAAGGTTCCACCACATTTTCGTGTTATGACTGATGCTCAAAGCAAAGACTGTCTTGAGCGATCCTTCAAAGAAACAATGCAAGATCTTTCTTCGGATCAGCTGAAAGTTTTTGCGCGCTATGTGACAACAGATCAGCTTTTTGATCTTTTAAAAAGCATTCTACAAAAACGGGCTAGAATTGTTGGGAAAGAACCTTCAATTAAAATGATAGAGGATATTTATACTTCTCTTAAGATTCCTTTTGGGCTTGCACCAGATAAGATTTTGGAAGAAGAACTGAAGGGGTCTTATTTAGAGACTGGCCCTCAAGATTTTTTTGATCTTTTGGAGCAAGGAACGACAGCAGATAATGTTTTTGGAGGGTTTTTAAAAAAATGGATTCTCAAAAGCCCTCAAGAAAAAGTTGAAGATTTTGAGACCTATAAAAAGTTTTTCTTAACGGCAAAAAATGAGCAAAGACAGAAAATCGTTTCTGCTTCTTTTGCAAAAAAACACCCAGAGCTGGAGGAAGTTTTTCAAAAAGAGGCGGCCTATTTGATGATGGTTATGCATCGCTATCATCACGCTATTATTGCAGAAGCAACAAACGTTTTTCTTCATTTTATTCACCATGCCTTAGATCGCTACCACCATCTTAAAACGATAGAAGCATTTTTGGATTATGATGATCTTATTTATAAAACCGCAGTACTATTCCAACAACCAGAAAATGCCCCATGGGTTCTTTATAAGCTTGATGGGGGCATTCAGCATATTTTGGTTGATGAAGCCCAAGATACCAATGAAGATCAGTGGCAAGTTATTGCATCAATTGCCGCTGAATTTTTTTCAACAGAACCAGATCCCAATCGTCTTAGAACGCTGTTTGTGGTTGGCGATATGAAGCAATCGATTTATAGTTTCCAAGGGGCAAATCCTTTTGCCTTTCAAGCGGTTAAATCTTTATTTTCTGCGCAGGCAGAAAATGCAAAACATTCCTGGAAAAATATTACGCTTTCTACCTCTTTCCGATCAACGCAGCCCGTCTTAGACCTTGTCGATCAAGTGTTTCAGAAAAACCCAACATTATCCCCTCCTGGCTTAAATTTAGACTATGTACCTCATGAAAGTTATCGAAAAAATCATGGTGGACGGGTGGAAGTTTGGCCACTGGTCAATGCCCCAGAAAAAGAAGAACGTGAGCCTTGGGCTTTACCCAATACCCAAATTTATGCAACAACAGCCCGCAAGGAAGTTGCAGAACGTATCGCAGAACGTATTCATCTTTGGCTCCAGGAAAAAAGAATTTTGGAACCGAAAAACAGACCCATTCGTCCAAGCGATATTATGATATTAGTTCGCCGCCGTGATCAATTCGTTGAAGAGCTCGTGCGAGCCTTAAAAAATAAATCTATTCCCGTCACAGGAGCCGATCGACTAGTCTTAACGGATCATATGGGGATTATGGATCTCTTGGTTTTAGGTGATTTTCTCTTGCTTCCAGAAGATGACTTAGCCCTTGCAACGATCTTAAAGTCACCCCTAATTGGGATGGAAGAACACGATCTTTTTGAGCTCAGCTATTATCGAAAGGGGCGGAGCCTCTGGCATACGCTTAAGCAAAGACAAACAGAAAAGCCTATTTATCAAGAAGCTTTCGCTTATTTAACAGATCTTTTAAATCGCGTGGATTTTTATTCCCCGTTTGATTTTTACCATTATGTTTTGCATATCCTGCCAGGGCGGCAAAAGATGCTTGAACGTTTAGGGAATGATGCAGAAGATGCTCTGGAGGAATTTTTAAATCTTTGTCTTTCTTTTGAAAAAGATTTTGGGGGATCTTTGCAGATTTTTCTTTCATGGATGCGAAAAGAAAATACGGAAATTAAGAGAAATCTTGAACAATCAACAGAAGACAAAGTTCGTATTATGACGGTTCATGGATCCAAAGGGTTAGAGGCGCCGATCGTGTTTCTACCTGATACAACACAAGTTCCAAATGCCCATGCTTCCTTGTTTTGGGGCCAATCAATTGCTGAAAATCCCGTATTATTTTGGTGTCCTAAAAGCCGCTTTAAAACTGATTATATTCAGTCTCTTCATCCGCAATACGATGAACAGGCGGAATACTATCGCTTGCTTTATGTGGCCTTAACCCGCGCCGAAGATGAGCTGTATGTATGCGGGTGGAAGAACCATAAAGCATCGACGACTCTTTCTTGGTATGACCTGGTATTGGCCGCCACTCAAGATCTTGGTGTTTCAACCCCTTTATGCTTTGATGGAAAAACCCAGGAAGACGGGCTTGTAATTTATCAAAAAGCAGAAGAAGTCGTTTCGTCTGAGCCTATACAAGACGTATTGCCTTTTTCAAAATCCCTTCCCTCGTGGGTAGATAAAAAAGC
Source organism: Alphaproteobacteria bacterium (assembly GCA_016869935.1). Taxonomy (GTDB): domain Bacteria; phylum Pseudomonadota; class Alphaproteobacteria; order UBA7879; family VGCX01; genus VGCX01. The sequence continues at coordinate 47,403 of VGCX01000001.1, read as the reverse complement.
AAAAGCAGAATCTGTGCTTCCAATTATTTACCCTTCCCAGCAAGGGGAAATTGATGGTCAAAAAAATGGGATCGAAAGCAGTCTTCGGGCTGTGGATCGAGGGATTCTTTTGCACAAAGCCCTTGAGTGGTTGATTAAAGATCCGGGTGCAGAACGAGAGGGGCTAACAAGGCAATTCTTAGAACAGTATGTTCAAAAAGAAGAAGCGGATCGATTATTCCTACTTCTTCAAAAAACCATAGATCTTTTGGTACGTCATTCTTATTTTGCGGAGGGGATAATTTTAACAGAGGTGCCGTTTCAGCGTCTTGATACAGAAACAAATTCTGTTGTAAAAGGGACGATGGATTTTTTGTGGGTTAATGATACTTTAAAGGAAGTTCATGTGATAGATTATAAGACAGGTGCTTTTGACTATTCTTATAAAAAAATGCCACCAGAAGCTTACAAAAACCAAATAATCCTTTATCAACAAGCGCTGCAAGTCATTTACCCGTCCTATAAAATTAGACCTTTTCTCTTGTGGACAGAAGCGACACAACTGGTAGAATATGATTTTAAAAAACAGAAAGAAAATTAGGAATGAAAAAAATAACAGCAATAGAGCTTTGTCGGACGATCAATGAAACGCTGGATCAACACAAAGCACAGGATATTTGTGTCATTGATCTAGAGGGTAAATCTAGTATTGGTGATTTTATGTTGATCGCAACAGGGACAAGCATGCGTCACTTGAACGCTCTTGCAACCTATGCTCAAGAAAAAGCTAAGAGTCTTGGATTTAAAAACACAACCCTTGAAGGCGCTCAAAACTCTGGTTGGGTTATTCTTGATTTAGGGGATGTGGTCGTTCATCTATTCCTAAAAGAAACACGAACCCTTTATGATCTTGAAAGTATGTGGGACCCAAGTCTTTACCAACGAACAGAAGAGAAATCTTAAAAACTATGCAGATTACGATTATCGCAGGCGGTGTATTAAAATCAGGGCCCTTGAACGATTTGGTGCAGGAATATGAAAAACGCCTGTCTTGGAAAGTGACAATCAAAGAAATTCCTGAAAATTCTCATAAAAACTTAGGGGATCTTTTTATCGAAAAAATTCCCCAAGGGGCCTTTGTCGTTGCTTTAGACGAAAGAGGGGATGACATATCAAGTGTTCAGTTTGCAGCCTTTATTGAGGCAAAGCGTATCGTGGGGCGGTCCCATTTATGTTTTTTAATTGGACCTGCAGATGGTCTTAGCCTTTCCTTAGATCCTTATATCCATAAAACGATTGCCTTTGGCAAACCTACTTGGCCCCATTTAATGGTCAGAGTTCTTTTGATGGAGCAACTCTACCGCGTGCAACAAATCCTTGCAGGGCATCCGTATCATCGGATATAAAAGTATCGTCAGGTATTGAAATAATCTTTTTTCGCACTACATTGTTTTTTTTAGGAGTTTCAAATGATAAAAAAGATTCACTATTTAATTACCGCAAGTTTAATAATTTTTTATTTTTCAAATTCTTATAGTGCGGGTGCATCGCCTTCACTTCTTGGCCGATTAAGTGAGGCTTATCCTCAAACCTTAAAGGGTATGGATCAGATGCCAGATGACAGCACAATAAAAATCTTAAGAAAAAAATATCTTGCTTCCACTGACTATTATCGCAGCGTAGCCTTAGCATATTTAAATAAGCTACAGCCCCTATTGATAGAAACGCATTCTAAATTTGTAGACTCGCTTAGGGCTCAGCTAGAAACTGTACCTACTGAGGGCACTCGTATTTTGAGCCTTTTGCCTGATTTAGCCTCTATAACCCGTTTAACTTATGCTGCTTCTTCTGTCTCAGCACCAAGTGATGAAGGTGTGTCCTCTCTGCTTAGATCCATTACGTTACAGCTTCCTATGGAGCACATCTTTGGAGCTGACAAAGTAGTTGACGGAATTCCAGCATGGTATTTAGAAGATCAAACTCTGAAGAGCATCGATGAGGATTCGAAAACTTCGGCCTCTTCCTCCGTTGCTTCTGGAGAGGGCTATTGGTATTTAAAAGATCGTGCTAGAAAGGAATTAAGGAAAAACTTAAGGTTCGGTGATCACGTGGCTGTGTTTGCTGTCGGGGGGAAGGTCGGTCTTTCTCTGATGGTGGATCGTCTTATTAAGAACGTTCATATTATTGCGCTACCTTTAGAAACCTACGAAGCGCATTCACTAAAAATGAGTCCTAGAGATTTTGCAGCCCATGATTTAAGCCATTTTTATATTTTAAAACAACAAAAATCAGTCCTTAAAAATTGGAGTGCTCGTCTAGCCTACGCTTTAATGGAGAAAACAGATGTTGGGTATTTGAAGGCAACAAAGATTGCAGGAACTCTTGGTCGTTTAAAGTTTCAAAACTTTCAAAGGCTTATTCAGAATATCTTTGACAAAAACATTCAATATTTTTTGACTGCGATGGAAAGCGATGGAGAGGATAAAGCTTTAAAAGCTCAAGCAAAGAAAGACTATAACAAGTTACTAATTTGCTTCTTTGAGATCCTGCATGAAGAATCAGGATTAACCTTTGATGTTTTAAATGCAGATTCCCCATCAGAAGTAGTTCGGGCGTTTTTCAAGAAAATTTTGGAAGATGATGGTTTAGTAACAGATTCATCAAGGTCTACGGAATCAAGAGATGCTGGAGCTGCAGCTGGATCAGGGGAAGGTACAGTTACTGGAAGCAGTGAAGCATTAGTTGAAAAATCTTCTTGCCATCCCCTTAAGACAGATCCACTAACAGGTAGGCTCCTTAGTGGTGGGGCAGTGACTTTAGAAAATCCAGAAGTCGAGGCAACTATAAAGGCACTGGATCTTCCTGTAAATGTGCGTCTATTGAGTGCTGACAAAAAAGTTTTAGGCGATCTTTGGGATGAACTTGATATTCAGATTGAAGACTCTCCTCTACAAGTCTTGGTTAAGGCTATTAGTAGAAAAGATGGAGAATCGATTAATTTAAAGTTAATAAAGTCTCGTTTGCTTTTCGGGGATGCTATAGATCGAAATTCTCTTCTAAAGCTTGTGGGCCAAGGAGTCACAGTACCTGTTGTTTCAGAAATTCTTGACCCAGTAGCTAAACGAGAATCTGTTTTTGATTTTCGTCGAGCTGTGACGTCTCAACTAGAGGGAGTCGCAAGAGAAGTTTTAGGAAGAATCCTTGGAACCTTAACTTTTGAAGGCGAGGGAACCCCATCGAGAAGATCTGTCTATGATGAATTATGGGAGAGTGTTGGTGATTTAGCTCCAGAGCTGCAAGGTAAAATCAGAGGGTATCGCTATGATCAAACTAAACTTACCTCACAAATACTTGACACGTTTTAAGGTGTTCTATTTACCATGAAATTTCAAACTGTCACTTTGAAATTTCATGGTGCGCTATTGATATAAAAGAATTTTCTAAGACCTGGGTTGTTGGATATTAAAGTTTTTATAAATTCTTGTATGGGCTGGGTTTGAAAAGGATAAAATGGCTCCCCGGGACGGACTCGAACCGCCGACCCAGTGATTAACAGTCACTTGCTCTACCGACTGAGCTACCGGGGATCATGATGATTCTCTAAGTCTTATCAAAAAACCTAAGAAAAATCTACAACAAATCGCCAAAAAATCTTTTTATTTTGGGATGCCTCCTGTTTTGTTAATTTTTTAGATACGCCAAACTTGAGGATCAGGTTTTTTTTGAACTTTTTTTAAAGGAACTGAATCAATCATTAAATCTGTAAGCGCCCAAACAAGGGCATCCAAGCGATCTGTTTCTGCGCCCGTGCTTCCATCAAATGCACATAGCTGTCTTTCTAAATCTTCAAAATACGACAGATGAAACACCCGCTCTTGTTCATACAAAGCGGCGATAGGCTCTGCACGAAGTCGTTTCCCTCTGGTTGCTCGAACCCCTCGGTAACTGACGTTTTTGTCGATGGATCGAAGCATTGCTTCTACCAAATCACCCCCTTGATTCACCTCTGCGACAACGCGATCTGCTTTCCAAGCGCCGTAAGCATTGATCACGCGCGTCGCCCAAACAGAGGGCGCGTAGTGTCCACTGAGATCTTCTAAAACATAGCCCACACCTTGAAAGGAAAGACCAGCAACAATAATCCCTGTTTCGTTACTTTTTTCCCCGCTTGTGATAGCAGGATCTACCCCTATCACAATACGCTCTAACCTATCCTTGACGCTTAAGGGGTCTTCAATGGTTGGGGGTATTGAAGGGCGGTTGTGATGTTGTGTTATAAGTTTTTGGTAAGTGTTCATGAAAAAACCTTTGAATAAAAAAATAAAAAAATTAAGGGAAGATAATTTGACGGGATTACTCTTGATGAGCAAATCCAGACAAATTTTTTGTTGACCAAGGCGCTGCTATGTCCTGTTCGCCTGATCGTATGTGGCGTTTTCGAAATTTTTCGATGACGATGTCAATTTGTTCTACTGGAATATTATAAAGCGCTAGAACAGAAGAAGCCAACTGGAAGCTAGGGGCAAGTAACTCTGGAGCAACTGGGTGGACACCCAGTTCGTGGAGCGCATAAGCCTCATTTACATCGGCAACACGCACAAATATTTCAATATTAGGAAAATTCTTTTGTAATTCAGAAGCAATTTTAAACGCATCTTTGTAAAGACCAATCGTGATGACCACTGCTCGAGCCCGTTCAATATTTAAAGCTTGAAACAGCTCCATTCGACGGGCATCGCCAAAATAAAGAGGCATATTTTTATCGAGCCCTTCATTGACGCGCTTCATGTTCATGTCAATCATGACATGAGGAATGGCTGTTGTGAGATATACGACATCGTTTAACAGATTATGAACTGTTGTGCCTACACGACCTGCGCCTACAATAATAATATGGTCCCGAAGATCGAAAGCATATTGTTCAGCTGCTTTTATGGCAATTCCGATATCTTTCGTCATTTTGCTGGTTATTTTGCGACCAAACCAAGCCAAGAAAGGGGTTAGAGCCATACTTAAAACTACGGCAAGATACACAATTTGAGAAAGGGTCCCAGTAATTGCCTGAGCTTTTTCCGCTTGAGAAAACAGGACAAAAACAAATTCTCCGCCGCCTGCAAGTAGGAAGCCAATACGAATAGAGGATTTCATAGGAATATTCATCAAGCGCGACAAAAGAACGACAATCAAAAACTTTGCGCTTATTAGAACCCCTACAATAGTCAAAACAATCGTTGTTTGCTGTAAGAGCAAATAAGGATTAATAGACATCCCCACTGTCATGAAAAAGAGACCTAAAAGCAAGGATCGATAGGGCCTAATATCTGCCTCTACTTGATGGCGATATTCTGTTTCTGCAAGTAAAATTCCAGCCAAAAAAGCCCCTAATTCCAAAGACATTCCGGCTAGCTGCGTTGCCATGCTGGTGCTAAGAATAATCAAAAGAGTCATTGCCATAAACAATTCAGAGCTTTTAGTGCTTGCAACAACACGATAAACAGGCCTTAGAACATAGCGCCCTAAAATTGCAAACCCCAAAAAAACTCCTGTTGCGCGTAAAATAGAATACCAAAGGAGCATCCACGTTGAGATATCTTCTTCTTTGCTCTGCATAAGCGTTAACCAAACTAATAATACAACAACTACAAGGTCTTGAAATAAAAGGACTGAAAACGTAATACGACCATGTTGCGATGATAAATCACCGCTATCCGCCAAAACTTGTAGCACGACAGCCGTTGATGATAGGGCAAGGCCGCTTCCTGCTAAAATAGCTGTTTCCATGCTTGTGTGGTAATAAGCTGAAAAGAAAATAGCGAAGAAAAAACAGCAGACAAGAACTTGTGATAACCCAAGACCAAATACAAACCGCTTTAATTCTCGAAGTCGGTCAAAAGGAAGTTCTAGCCCAATTGTAAACAACAAGAACACCACGCCAAATTCGCCAAGGGCTTTTGCTGTTTCGAAGTCATTAATTACGCTGAAAATAGAAGGACCGAGCATAACGCCCACAACAAGGTAACCCAGAACTGAGCTGACCTTCAATCGCTTGCAAAGCAAGGATATTAAAACAGCGCAGAGCAGGTACACTATGATATCGATCGATGTACTATTAAAATGCTCCACAGAGAGTCCCTTAATTTTTTTAATTAACTTTTACTTAATTTAACTTTGCCTCTAAAAAACCCAAATACTCTGAAGAGCAAAAGTCTAAGTGAAGAATATCATATTTCGTGGGCAAATTTACGGTTATTTTGCAGGGAAGTAGAAAATTTTTGGGCACCAGCTACCCCGGAAAAATCACTGTATTTCCAATCTAACGTTTGGATTTTTAAGATTCAACAAAAATCTTCATAAATTATTAAATTAATGTCTGAGGCGAGATTGCTTTTTTCTCTTTTCTGACATCCTTGCAAAATAGAAAAAGTTCCTGTTAGATAAAAGATATCACAAAAGGCGCAAAATGATCGCAAAACTCAAAGGACGCGTTGATACGCTCAAAGAATCTTTTTTAATTCTCGATGTACAAGGTGTCGGGTATTTAGTTCATGCCTCCCGCGAAACTTTGTCTCAAATGCAAGGGGGTAGCGCGGCTACTCTTTGGATTGAAACTGTTATGAAAGCTGAACAATTGGTTCTTTACGGGTTTGCAACAGAACTCGAAAAATCTTGCTTTAACTTGCTTGTTACGGTCCAGGGTGTTGGGGGGCGTATGGGGCTTGCCCTTCTGTCGATCGGAAATACGCCTCGTTTGCTTCAGGCTATTGGCGCTCAGGATGCAACTTTTTTAACCCAAGCTGATGGCGTTGGTCCCAAACTTGCCAATCGTATTGTACAGGAATTGAAGGGAAAAGTTCACAAATTAGGTATTGTTGATGGAGGGAATTCCCCATCAGAACCGCCTGTGCAACAAGAAGCCCTTTCTGCTCTTTTGAATCTTGGTTACCGCCGAACAGAAGCGCTGCAAACCCTTGAAGCGATAGAAAAAGAAACGCCAGGGGAATCCCTTGAAGCATTAATAGGTCGTGCACTTAAAGCGCTCGCTCTTACGACAAAGGCTTTATCATGAAGGATGATCGTCTCGTTTCTCTTAACGCGCAGCCAGAAGAACAAAACGAAAAACAGGAATATGCGCTTCGACCCCAAAGCCTTAAGGAATTTATTGGCCAGGAAAAGGCAAAGCATAATCTGTTTACTTTTATTAAAGCAGCCCGCCAACGCCAAGAAGCTTTAGATCATGTGCTTCTTTATGGACCTCCAGGGCTTGGAAAAACAACACTAGCCCAGATTATTGCTAAAGAAATGGGGGTCGGATTTCGGGCAACTTCTGGTCCTGTCATTGCCCGTTCTGGTGATCTTGCGGCCCTTTTGACAAACCTGCAGCCCAAAGATGTTTTGTTTATTGATGAAATTCACAGGCTCAACCCAGCGGTAGAAGAAATTCTTTATCCTGCAATGGAGGACTTTAAATTAGACCTCATGATTGGAGAAGGGCCCTCCGCTCGTTCCATCCAAATTGATTTGCCTCCCTTTACCCTGATTGGGGCAACGACGCGTTCTGGTTTGATCACACGGCCCCTTCGGGAGCGGTTTGGGATTCCAACACCCCTTGCTTTCTACACACCAGAAGAATTACAGCATGTCATTCAACGAGGGGCGTCTTTGTTAGCCCTTTCTATGACCGAAGAGGGGGCCTTTGAGATTAGTAAACGATCCCGTGGAACGCCCCGCATCGCTATGCGCCTTTTAAGGCGGGTGCGAGATATTGCAACCGTTAAAAATCAGGGCATTGTTGATCGTCAGATTGCAGACGAAGCGTTGTGGCAATTAGAAGTGGACGATCAAGGATTTGATGCGATGGATCGGCGATATTTGAAAACGATTGCGGAACATTACGAAGGGGGGCCTGTCGGGGTTGAAACCATGGCTGCCGTTTTGTCGGAACAAAAGGATGTCCTGGAAGAAGTTATTGAACCCTACCTAATTCAACAGGGTTTTGTGCAGCGCACCCCTCGGGGGCGCTTACTTACGACCAAAGCATTTTCGTATTTGGGCGTTAAAGCCCCCAAACCAAGACAAACAGATTTTTTTGAGACCGATGAAACATGATTTTTCCTATATCCCTTACATAAGGAGCAAAACATGACTAAAAATCAAATTGAAGATATCAAACGTATTGCTGTTTTTAGAGGAATCAACATAAGGCGAACTATTTATAATGGAGAATGGTGGTTTGTTGTTAATGATGTGGTTGAAGTTCTAACAAATACTTCCAATCCTACAGATTATATAAAAAAGGTACGAAGCCGAGATGAAGAGCTTTCTAAAGGGTGGGGACAAATTGTCACCCCCCTTTTGATCGAAACAAAAGGCGGGAAGCAACGTATAAACTGTGCCAATACAGAAGGAATATTTCGTATTATACAATCTATTACCTCTCCAAAAGCAGAGCCGTTTAAACGTTGGTTAGCAAAGATTGGTTATGAACGTATACAAGAGATAGAAGACCCTGAACTTGCGTCAAAGAGAATGAGAGAAACCTACAAAGCAAAGGGATACCCAGACGCTTGGATTGAAAAACGTATGCGCGGGATTGCGATACGGGAAGAACTAACGGATGAATGGCAAAAAAGAGGGATCTTAGAAAACAAAGAATATTCTATATTAACGGCGGAAATATCCAAGGCAGCTTTTGGGATAACGCCAAGTCAACATAAGAAATATAAAAATCTAAAGCGTGAAAACTTACGGGATCACATGACAGATCTTGAATTGATCTTTTCAATGCTTGGGGAGGCTTCGACAACTGAAATTGCAAGAAATAAGGATGCTAAGGGGTTCAAGGAAAATTATGAAGCGTCTCAAATAGGGGGGAGCATTGCGGGGAATGCACGACAGCAGCTTGAACGTGAATCAGGTAAAAAAGTTGTAACCCATGAAAACTATCTGCATAGGCAAGAAGAAAAAAAGAGTGTAGAGCACCGATGAAACATGATTTTTCCCTTCGGGTTTATTACGATCATACCGATACTGGTGGTGTCGTTTATCACAGTCACTATATGATCTTTGCGGAACATGCAAGGACAGAGTTTTTAAGGGACTTCGGCATTAACCAGCAAGAATTATTTGAGCGCACCCATTGCCTCTTTGTGGTGACTCGCGTACAAATTAATTATAAGGCATCTGCAAAATTGGATGATCTTTTGGTGGTGGAAACAACCGTAACAAAAATTCAAAATGCTCAGGTTTCTTTTAAACAAATTATTAAAAGGGACGGAAAAGAGGTGGTGGTTTTGTTGGTGGATGTGGCCTTTATTGCTCAAAGTGGTAAACTCATGAGACTCCCTGCAGAGTTTTTAGAAAAACTTAAAGAAAGAGGTAATTAGATATGGTTGATACAAGTTCCGGTCAAGTTTTGGCGCAATCCGTTGAAATGGTGTCCAAAGATTTATCTTTATGGGGGCTTTTCCTTCATGCAGATATTTTTGTTCAGCTTATTATTCTTGTGCTGCTCGGCGCTTCCTTCTGGTGCTGGAGCATTATTTTTTCCAAAATAACACAAATCAATAAACTTCAAAAACTGAGCAAACAATTTGAGTCGGTGTTTTGGGGAGGACATTCGTTAGATGACCTTTATCAACAAGTGCGCTACAAGGCCCATGATCCTTTGGCCCGCATGTTTGTTGCTGTTATGCAAGAATGGGGAGAGCATGCCCGTCACCCGGAGAAAAATGATATGGCTGCCAAACAAAGCTTCCTAGATCGAATTGATCGGGTTCTTTCAAGTCGTATGGCTCTTGAGATGGAAGATCTTGAAAAGCACACTGGATTTCTTGCAACTGTTGGCTCCTCAGCTCCTTTTGTGGGTCTTCTTGGAACTGTTTGGGGAATTATGCACAGCTTTCAGGCAATAGCAGCGTCCAAAAATACAAGCCTTGCGGTTGTGGCTCCAGGGATTGCAGAGGCTCTATTTGCAACAGCCTTAGGGCTTGTTGCCGCAATTCCAGCCGTTATGGCCTATAACAAAATTTCTGCTGAATTAAATAGGTATGCAACATCCATGGAAACTTTTTCTCATGAATTGCATACTTTGGTTTCCCGCAAACTATTTGGAGGATAATCATGGGTATACAGCTTTCTTCCAATAAAGGAGGAGGTCGACGCCGTGGCTTTAGGCCTATGAGTGAGATTAACGTCACGCCTTTTGTGGATGTGATGCTGGTCCTCTTAATTGTTTTTATGGTAACAGCGCCTTTGCTAACAGTTGGGATTCCTGTGGATCTTCCTGAAAGTTCTGCCTCCACGTTGAATGATAAAATGGATCCTGTTGTTGTAACGGTTAATGCCGATCAAAGGGTTTATATCCAAGAAACTCCTGTAGACTTAAATCGATTATCTGCACGACTTGGTCAAATTACAAAGCAAAATACTAATACTCGGATTTATGTTCGAGGGGATCGTCAGCTAAATTATGGCATTATCATGCAGGTAATGGGTCAAATTACTGATGCTGGGTATTCGAAGGTTGCTCTTGTTGCTGAAATACCGTCAAAGAAACGGTAACAAGGAAGAATAGAACGAGAAAAATGGAACGAAACGCTCTTCTTTCATCAGCTTTTCTGCACATAGTGGTTTTGATACTACTCTTTGTGAATATTCCTTTTTTAAGAACACGTCCTCTTAAATCGCCTCCTATTATTCCCATTGAAATCGTTTCTATTTCAGATTTAACCACATCGCCCCCGAAAAAAGTTCAACCAATAAAAGAGCCGATTGCTAAAACAAAACTGGAAACTAGAAGGGCCCCGCAAGAGCAATCAGCGTCTAAGGTAGAAGTAAAAGAAACACCTCAAGTATCTAAGAAAGAAGTTATTGATGGTATGCCGCAGCCAAAGGCGAAAAAGATACCCCCTCAACCCTCTAAAGAATCGGTAAAAACGGATATAAAACCTAAGAAAAAGCCTAATGAAAAAGATAAAAAAGGGAAGAAAGTAGAAAAGTCTGATGACTTTATGTCAGTCCTGCAAGCTGTCGAAGAAGTAAAACGCGTTGATGTTGTCGATGATTCCCGGGCCACCGATAAAGCATTTGAATCGGAAAATATTGCAGATAAACTTTCTCTTTCAGAGCTGGATGCCCTGCGACAACAATTACAACGCTGCTGGAATGTTCCAGCGGGAGCGCTACATGCAGATGAGCTGATTGTGACAGTTCAAGTTTCTATGGGGCCTGACGCTGTCGTTCGGGATGTTAAAATTTATGATGAAAGTCGCATGCATCATGATCCTTATTTTAGAACAGCTGCCGAAAGCGCTAAACGTGCTCTCTTTTCCCCCGCCTGCACGCCTCTCAGGCTTCCCAAGAATCGCTACTCTGAGTGGAAAACCTTCGAGATTAAATTTAATCCCAAAGAAATGATTTAGGGTTTTTACTAGAAATTAGTCTAAAGTCATCTTATATGAATGTAATAGGGTTTTTTTATGGATTTTAGTGCTAAAGTTTTATTGCATATTTTATTTTGGACCGCTTGGTATATCATTCGGGAAAAAAAAGATAATCTTAAATTTAAAGAGGCAGTGCAACTACTTCACGAAGAAGCTGGAGGAAAAGAAGAAGTCCTAAAAGCATATGAGCTATTTCAAGAAATTATTCAAGACAAAAAAACACGTTCTCAAGAAAAGCATTTATCACAATACTATAGCCTTATTATTTATTGGTCTTATGATGAAGTTTCAACAAGGTCTGTACAAGAAGTATATGACGAATTTTCAATTCTGTCAGAGTCAAAAAATCTTTCAAAAGAACAGAGAGAATATTGTGCCTTAAAGAATTTTTCATTGGAAATCAGAGGGTATATAAGCCCTCAGCGAGAAAGACAAAAACTTAGAGAAGATTTGCGGGCATTTATTGATTCCAAACCTCAGCGTCCTAAAGATCTTATTTATGCAAAACACCTAATGGGCACTATATTGTTTTACGAAAATGAATCATCTGATATGACTGAGGCAAAAAAAATATTTAAAGAAAGTTCTGAGTATACCTGGGACAATGATGAGTTAAAACTTGAAGCTTTGTATTACTTAATGGAGATTGAGCTAAAGCAAAAACCAATCATTGAACTAGCAAATAGCGTTGATTTGGAATCAGTTTACAAAAGAAATTTGGATAACTCACATCTATCTTTTGGTGAAAAGATAAATGTTCATCTAAGATTAGTGCAAATTAAACGAACAAATCTTAAAGATAAAAATCCTGACTTTAAAGGAGCAAGAAGACTTTTGCTTGGTTTGTATAAAAAAGTTGAGGACCATAGTAGACCTATCGTTCTTCTGTATCTAGCGCAGATGGAATTTAAAGGAGAGGGGGTTAATAATAGAAACTTTAAAGCGGCTGAGCGGTACGCATTAGAGGGTCTTCAATGTGAAGATATTCCAGATCATTTCAGGGCTTCTTTTTTGCTTATTCTTGGTAATATAGAGCTTTCTGATGAAAGAATGAACTATGAGAAAGCACGCCTTCATTTTGAAGAAATATTAAAATTTTCTATAGAAAATATTGTTGAAGAGGACTGGGTTCTTGCTCTTTATTTTTTAGGTAAAATGGATTTACAAGGGTTAGGTATATTGAGGCCCAATCTAAAAGTAGCACAAGAAAGATTATCAAAGGTTTTGGAATATCGCTCGTATATCCATGAAAGTATTGCAAATGAAGTCAGAGAGGCTCTGGCAGATTTAAAGTATTTCGACTTGCATCCTTTATAAAATGTAATAGTTTAGAGGCAAGACTAGAAAACTCGTAGCTTTCGAGTTTGTATTTTTAAAACTCTCCTTTTCGTTGAAAAAATTCCTTTTTTTCAACTGGACTTCACCCATTCTTCTTTCCATGATTCTTTTAAGGGAATAAAAACATTAATTGTAAACCAATAATTGACATATGTCGTAAAATAGGCTACTCATAAAATGATTCAAAGTTTTAAACATAAGGGATTAAAAGAGCTTTTTATAACAGGCCACACAGCTAAAATATCGCCTGCTTTTCATAAGCGAATTTTGCGAAGACTTGATGTGCTACATAATGCGGAAGCCTTAAAAGATTTGAACATAGCCGGTTTTAACTTTCATTCATTAGAAGGTAGTCCCCTGCGATTTACCTTTCACGTGAACGGGCCTTGTTGTTTGACGTTTGAATGGGAAGATCAACTGGTGAAGCTTGTTGACTTTGAGCAATACCACTAAAGGAGATGAAGATGATTTATACTGTAAAAGAACCTTTAATACGCCCTCCAACACATCCTGGGGCTATTCTTTTGGAAGATGTTTTGCCGGCTTTAAAACTCTCTGTCAAAGAAGCGGCGGCTCATCTTAGAATCTCGCGCCAAACTCTTCATAAAATTATGGCAGAAAAGGCATCCGTTACGCCAGAAATGGCTCTAAAGCTTGCCCGATTTTGTGGCGGTACGCCCTCTTTTTGGTTGCGGATGCAGCAGAACTTTGACTTGTGGCACGCCGAGAAAAAAATAGCTCCAGAGTTGAAATTGATCCAATCACATGGAGATTTATTCGCAACTTCTTAAATTAAAGAAGCTTTACTAACCGCCTCAATAGACATAAAAATCCTACTATTTAGTTGAAAAAATTCCTTTTTTTCAACTGGACTTCAGCCATTCTTCTTTCCATGATTTGTTAAAGAATTTGACAAATTGTCGCCCATAGGATACTATCAGGAGTAAGTAAGTCTTGAGCTTTAAACATGTTCTTATCTACAAAACATTTGAAGAAAGAGAGCCTTTTATAGATTGGCTTAAATCTCTTGATAAAGTGGTGCAGCTAAGGATTAGAAAAAGAGTCGCACAACTAGAAATAGGACATTTTGGGGGCTATAAATTTTTAGGTTTTGGTGTTTATGAGCTTAGATTTTTCTTTAACTCGGGATACCGTGTTTATTTTGGGCTACAAGGTGATTTAACGATTTTTCTTCTTTGTGGTGGACATAAGGCTTCTCAAGCCGAAGATATTAAAAAAGCGATTAGATATTGGAAGGACATAAAAAATGCAACACACAATCAGATCATTTCACGCCTACAACATTGAGGAGCTTAAAGATCCACAGGATGCTGCTTTATATCTAACAGAAGCATTACTAGATTTTAAACGAGACCATAACGTAGCTTGCTTTTTAAAGGCGATTAAAGATGTGACTGAATCACAGGGTGGGGTCGGGGCACTTGCTAAAAGAACGGCATTAAACCGTCAAAACTTATACAAAGTTTTGTCTGCCAAGCGTCAACCAAAAATCGAAACCATTGGGATGATTTTGGATGGATTAGGACTAAAGTTCCAAATTGTTCCAAAAGAAGATTTATTCGCAACTTCTTAAAACTCTGCTTTTAAAAGACTATTGAGGTTTTGAAAATTAGCTTCACTCTTGCAGCTTTTCCAAAAAGCTCCTATATTTTCCTTAAGAAATAGTGAATGGTATGTTTATTCAAACTCAAGAAACCCCAAACCCCTTAACCCTCAAGTTTATTCCAGGTATTATCTTGCTCATGACAGGATCTGCTGATTTCGCGTCACGGGAAGAGGCCCAAAAAAGCCCCCTTGCCACACGCTTTTTTGACATTGATGGGATCACTCGGGTTTTTATTGGGGAAGACTTTGTCAGCATTACTAAAGATAATGATGCCGACTGGGACACTTTAAAGCCCTTTATTTTAAGTACCTTAATGGACCATTTGCTGGCACAAAAACCTATTCTTTCTGATATTTATGAGGATCTTGAAGAAACTGACATTACGTATACAGAAGAAGAATTACAGATTGTTGAGCAGATCAAAGATCTGATTGAAGCCCGTATTCGACCAGCTGTTGCGGTCGATGGGGGCGATATTGTTTTTTCCAAATTCCAAGAGGGTATTGTTTTCTTAAAGCTTCGCGGTGCCTGCTCGGGCTGCCCTAGTTCATCTTTTACCCTAAAATCAGGCATTGAAAGTATGCTCAAGCACTATGTGCCAGAGGTTTTAGAGGTACGAGCTGTTCCGTCTTAGGGCTCCAAAACACTCCCCCTCTTGTTTTTCTTAAAGTCCCTTCCTATATGTCTTGTATGCAAAGTATAAGCGTTGGGGAAATCATGAAAAAATTACCTTTCTTGACGAAATTAATATTTATCTGGAGCCTCCCTTTTTTAATGGGTCTGCGGTTCTTGGAAAAAGTATTACCGGTAGATCATAGAATGAATGGCGCTTCACGTTTGGGCATAGAAAAAGAAATTGGATCCCTTGCCCCTCAAAGACGGATAGATATTGATATTATGGCTCGAACTATTTATGGGGAAGCCCGTGGAGAAAAAAGTGATAGAGCGCTTTTTGCAATTGGCCACGTGATTATGAACCGAGTTGGCCACAAAAACTGGTCTAATTCCCCAAAAACAGTTGTTTTAGAGGAAGCACAGTTTTCGTGCTGGAATAAAAATGATCCAAATTGTCATTTTCTAAAAAATGCCACACTTGATGATGTGGACTTCAGGCGTGCCTACCGGGCAGCAATAATGACTCTAAATCGCACTATAGATCCAACCAATGGTGCAACCCATTATCATAGCGTTCATCTTAAGAAAAGACCTCTGTGGGCTAAGAACAAGAAAGTTAAACCCGTTGGACGATTTGGAAATCACCTATTTTACAAAGTCTAGTATAAAAAAACCCTCTCTGTGCAGAGAGGGTTTTTAAAAAGAGAGAGAAAGAAACTTTAAATTTTTTTAACCTTCGTTTGACGAATCGTTTCTGCAAATGCAACGACCAGCTTCGGCGCTTGCAGTTACGGAAACAGTTTGTCCAAGGCGTTGACATTTAGACCGACACGCTTCAGAGTCATACCCTTCCCTTTTTGATCCTTGTGTTACACAAGAAGACAAACCAAGTCCTGTTACGACTAATACTGTAGCTAAAAGTAATTTTTTCATTATTAATCCTCCTAAAAATCTTTATGCTTCTATATCTTTATAATTTACTGTCGCATTTTATCTAAACCAGATCAACAGTTTTCTTCTCTAAAAGGCTTATAAGATGCCCTTTTGCAACAATTCAATCTTTAAAGGATCGAAATGATGGTTGCATACGTCACTGAAAAAATAAAAAATGCCCCAATAAGTCGCATGAAAGTTCTCCCAATTATTATTTTTATTTTATGATATCAATCTTTCCAAAAAGAAGGAAGAAACAAAATATAAAGGGTAAGAAGTTCTAAACGCCCAAAAAGCATCCCAATCATTAGGCACCATTTAACTTCGGGTGCAAACCCAGCATACGTACCCTCAGGGCCAACGAGGGGACCAAGGCCTGGGCCTAGGTTTGTGAGCATCGCACAAGCAGCAGAAAGTGCAGTGACAAAATCAAGATTTAGAAAACTTAAAATAAGAGCAAGGACAAACCAAGATAAGAAAAAGAGCATAACAAATCCAATAATGGATTGAACTAAGCTTTCTGAAAGTTCTTTGCCTTTGAATTTCGGCAAGAAAATACCATGAGGCCGCCGCAATTTTTTAAGCTGTATCATAATAACAGCTGCAATCACTTGAAGGCGAAAAACTTTAAGTCCTCCGGTTGTTGATCCTGTGCAGCCGCCTATTAAGGGAAGAATAAAAAAGAGAATCATCGCAAAAGGTCCCCAGGCTGTATAGTCCTCGGATGCAAATCCTGTGGTGGTCATAACAGAGGTAATATTGAACAAAGTATGGACCAACATCTTAAAAGAAGGATTTTGACTATTAAGAAGACGCCACAAAGAAACGCTCAGAACAATAAACAAAAGAATTTTAATATAAGTTCTAAGCTGAGAGTCGTCTAAAAGTGTTGTATATTTCCCAATCCACAACCGCGCAAAGAGCAATTGTGAACATCCTCCGATAATCATAATGACTGTTAAAATCAAAGGAACAGACAGGCTGTCATAATGCCCTATTGATGTATCATAGTTGGCAAATCCCCCAGTTGCAATCGATGTTAGCGCGTGGCAGAAAGCATCAACAAAAGAAAGCTTTGCGGTGTAAAGCGCAGCAATCCCAACCATAGTGACTCCAATATAGGATAAAAAGATCGTATGCGCTACTTGGCGAATGCGAGGGAAAAGCTTTTCTGTTGGATCGCCTCCGTCTGTTTGAAAAAGCTCCATGCCTCCAATACGAAGGTCTGCCATGATTGTCAGTGCCATTACGACGATTCCAATGCCTCCAAGCCATTGAAGTATGGCGCGCCATACAAGAATCCCAACAGGACTATGGTCAAGATCTGTTAAAACAGTTGCCCCCGTTGTCGTCATTCCAGAAATACTTTCAAAGAAAGCATCGGTTAACGATATGTTCGTCATAGAAAAAAGAAAAGGAAGGGCCGAGAATAAAATGGAAATGGTCCAACTGAAAACTGTCAGCAAGAATGTATCTCTTTTTCCAAGAGCCAGCACATGATCTGTTTGATGAGAGGATACAAGTAATCCACCCAAAAACAAAGTAATCGCTGAACTTAACCCATAGGCCTTAATATCGTTCCCATGAAGTGCTACTTCAAAAGCGAGTGGAAAAAGCATTGCCACTGCTAAAACAAGCAGAAGCCACCCCACAAAGAAAAAGATCGAGCGATAGTGAATCATTGCTTAGTGAATAAGGCTCTTTTCATGAGGACTGTCAAGAGAAAATGCAGGAATGGGGACCAAAAAACAAGGGCCATCATCGCATTCAATTTCGTAATTGCCTTCCATCATTCCTGAAGGGGAAGAAAGCAAAGCGCCGCTCGTATACACAAAACTTTCCCCGGGCTGTAACATTGGTTCTTGTCCTACAACTCCATTGCCCTTAATTTCCTGCTGAATACCCCTGGATTCTGTAATCAGCCAGTGCCGTTTGCGAATTTTAATAGGACAGTCACTTAGGTTTTTAATGGTAATATGATAAGCCCACACAAACTGATCCCGAAAAGGAGATGATTCTTCTTCCAAAAAAACAGGCTGAGATGTGATATAGATCTTGTCAGCAATTTGATTATTGTTATTCATTGATTATGCCTCACTGCTTGTTTTTCAGTATAAGAGGGAGTTTTATTTTATTCAAGGGGGGAGATTTGTTCCTCTAAGAATGATCTTGATAAACTCTGGCGCTTTTATTTTCAGCTTGTTATAATAGTATCATGAAACTATTAACAGGCATTTTAATTTTTCTCTCTGCGTTTATCCTTGGATATTCGTTGGCGGACTATTCAAAACTTCCGAGTCGACTTTATGTCATTGAAGGGTATGATATGAAAATTCAGTGGCGGAATGACGGGACAGAGGGAGTAATAACTTTGAAAAAGCCCTCTGAAGAGTTTTTGTATTTTTCTAAGGAAAATCCCAAAGATATTTTTAAAAGTATTTCTAGGGATGATTTTTTAAAGAATTGGCATGAAATCAAAACCATGAGCCAAGAATCCTTTTTTGTTTCGGTTGAGATACCCTTTCCTGTGCCGCGGCGTGAACATGCCCTTGTCCAAGATTTATTTTATAAGGAAGAGGATAAATCGCTCATGCTAAAAATTTTGATTCCCCCTGTTGACGGCGAAGACCCCACCACAGAAGGGCATCAAAACAATCGGCTCGAACATTTTTCTTATGCAACGCTTCATTTATTTCAAATGTCTTAGGCAAAAAACCGGAGGAAATCATGTCTAACAAAACTGTTTTAAATCTTCTTTTTAATGTTTTTAGCGATACTTATGCTCTTTATTTAAAAACGCAGCGATATCATTGGAATGTGAAAGGTCCTCATTTTTATAGTTATCATACTCTTTTTGAATCTCAGTATCTTTCAATGGTTCCAGCAATCGATTCACTGGCAGAGCGCATCAGTGCTTTAGGCGAAAAAGTTCCTGTAAGTTTTGATTTTCTAAAAACACATACAGCGCTCTCATTTGACGATCTCCCTGAAAACGCAGAGGGAATGATCAAGGATTTGATTAGAGGGCATCAAACAATTATTGATCATCTAAATTTACTTTTGATAGAGGCTAAAAAAGAGGAAGACTCTGTTACGGAAGCCCTTGCTACAGAACGTTTGAGCATTCACACAAAAAACATATGGATTCTTAAGTCTTCTTTAGGTGAATAGCTAGCGGAAAATATTTTTTTGAGGTTGTGCTATGTACGTAGCAATGGCAATAAAAAGCAGTCCAACGAGTATAATATAAGCACTGGAAGAAAGGGTCCCTGTTATTTTAGAGATTTTCTCACATAAAATAGGGGTTGGACCTAAAAATACCCCTTGCCCAACGGCAAAGGGAACGGCAAATCCTGAAAATTTATAACGTACAGGAAACAACTGTTGAATTATCAAAAAAGCGGGAGCAGACAAAATCGCTGTCGTAATAGTTACAAGGTATTGAGCCGTTAGAATCATAGAATAGTCCAAAGTGTTAAGCGCGTGGAATAAAAAGAAAAAGCATCCCAAAAGGCAAAAACAGCCGATCGTTAGCATAACTTTTGGCTTAATCCATGTGCTAAGCCACGCGCACAAGACAATTCCCAGACCGCAAACAGTCATTAAAATCGACGTTATCATCAGCATGTCTGTGGCATGATGTTGAAACAGCGCTGTAATTTTTCCAGGAAGCCAGGCTGATACTACATAAAAAGGCGACAGAATGGCCATACCAAACAAAAATACAGCTATAATATTTTTCAAATGATAGCGTACAGCCTCGAAAAAAGGAACCAATGAATGGGAGTGCTCTGCTTTTTCCCAGACAGTACTTTCTTTGATAGATTGTTTAAAATAAAATAAAGCTAACCCGTAAACAGCGCCAATAACAAAAGGAATCCGCCAGGCATAAGACGGAAGCTCTGGTTTCATAAAAAACTTTGACAAAAGAGTTCCAAGAATTGCCCCGACAAACCCGAAGGCTAAAGAAACACCCAAAAGTAAGTTTCTTTTTGATGCTTGGTCTGTTTCTGAAATCAAGGTAAGCGTTGCATAAAACCCGCCACCAACGCTGATCCCTTGAAGAACACGGACCAGAATCAACCCTGCAGAAGCCCATCCTCCTATAAGTTCATAAGGGGGGAGGACTGCAATCAAAACGGCAGGAAAGACACACAGGGAAATAGAATACATTAAGGCTTTTCGACGTCCTTGCTTGTCTCCAATCCATGAAAAAATGACAGCCCCAATGGGTCGCATGATAAAGCTTGTTGCCATTGCATAAAAAACACCCATTCGCGCATTCTCACCTGGCTCAAAAAAAGCCGTTGCAAAAAAAGGCGCAACAAAGGTAAACAAGCTATTTTCATAGTGTTCGTATATGTGGCTGAAGACGGTGTAGATAACAGATTGTTTTGTTTTTTCACGCATGAAAATACTTATAATAGAAAGCCCAATGATTGACAAGGGTCTGAGGGTAGTCTTTTCAAATTTAATTCAAAGAATTTCTAAACAAAAAACTTTTATTAAAATATGAATTTTTTCATAACCATGTATGGTTATATCAAGGTGTTTTTTTTGATTATACATTATCGAAATTTTTTCAATGAAAAGTTGACAAATTTAAGCCTTCTAATAGATTAAGATGGCCTTGTTAAGCGAATGTTTCATAAATTTGGAGATTGTAATGTGGACCTATAAAGTATCGTTCTTTGTATTGACTTTGAATGCCTTTTTTTGCGCAACGATGCCTTAAGATATCTATCAAATAAATGATTCCTCTGATCTTCGAAAAGATCTCAAGCGAAGTGCATAATTTGTTTCTAGTTGCAAAAATCCAGTTGAGCATAAGTTTTCCGAAGGTATCTTCTGCAAATACTCTCTGAACCTTTAAGAAAATCTCTAGGGAGTCTTTTTTTAATTAGCTTTTATATTAATATTAGATTTTTTTCAAAAACCATCAAAATCATTTCTTAAGAAGTACATGGAAGAATAGAGTTAGAATTTTTTCCAGGAATATGTTGACAAATTCAAGGCGGCGCATACATTAAATCCTAGATTAAAATTTCATTTAAAATTTGGAGACTATAATGTGGATTTATAAAGTGTCGTTTTTCGTGTTGTCAGTGAATGTGCTGATTTATGCGACGTTTCCTTAAGGCTTTAAGTAGTCTAGAGATAGTTTTTAGAGGGGAGTAAATTCGTAAGAGGGCGTTATTTTATTCTCCAAAAAAAGACGATCTCTGCAGTGAAAAATCCAGTTGATCATGAATTTTCCAAGGGCGTGTTCTGCGAATTCTCTATGAACTTTTACGAAAACCTCTACGGAGTCTTTTTTTAATTAGCTTTTATATTAAAATTAGATTTTTTTCATAACCATGTATGGTTATATCAAGGTATTTTTTTTGATTATACATTATCGAAATTTTTTCAATGAAAAGTTGACAAATTAAAGGTAGAGAATAGATTAGAGAAACCCGCGGTATATTAACATAGTAAGAGCATTGGAGATTATAATGTGGATTTATAGAGTGTCGTTTTTAATATTAAGTGTAAATGTCTTATCTTGCGCAACAATGCCTTAACACAAAAGCTTAAAAGCAATGATTCCTCTAGCATTTGGCATTTTGTTCAAAGAAGGAGTTCCATCTCAGAGTTGTAAAGGCTTATGCTCTGCAGGAAGAACTCCGATAGAGGAGAGAGATTTGTCTCTACACATAAAAATCCAGTCAACCATAAACTTTGCAAGGGGCCATTTCAAAAACTGCTTGTGCACTTTTACGTAAATATTAACAGTTTCCCCAACTACGCTAGGCAGAACTGGTTCTAACTTTAGTCCACAAAGGCGTACAGATTCGGAAGCGCACAAAATAAGTCCTGCACCGTTTTCAGCCAACACGTCTGTTGCACGTGGACCTGCCACACTAAGAACTTTGATCTCATTTTTAATATGGGCTAATTTTTTGAAAAACGAATCTTGTGTTGCTATATACTCATGCTCATTGATGCTTCTTAAGCAAATCACAGTATGGCCTTTCAGATCATTTATTTCATTAATGGGAGGATTAGATGCTAAGTACTGTTCTGAAGCCCATAGGGTTTGAGTGTATGTATGAAAGAAAAAATACTCGTAATTTTCAGTATTGTCTTCCCAGCATCCAATAAATATTTCATTAACATTGGGTTGGCTATAATAATTTTCGTCTTTTTGCTTCAAAGAAAGCTTAATTTCAGGGTTTTCAACAAGAAGCTCTCTAACATTTGGGCAAATGTAGTTTTCAAGGATTGTTTGGGTAGACATAATAGAAACCTCCCCAGAGTTATTCTTTTCTTTTGAAAAGCCGTCCGTTGCAGATAGAGAGCCAGCAAGCCACAGAATATCTTGAATTTTAGGAATAATATTCTTTCCAAAGGCGGTGAGAAGCATTTCTCCAGACTTTTGGCTGCGCTCAAAAATTCTTGCACCCAGACGTTTCTCAACAGCTTCCAAATGATTCTGAAGCGTTGACTTTGGCATTTTTAGGGCATTAGCTGCTGATTGCATATGCAAGCATTTGCTTAGAACGTAAATGTTGTTTAATTCCTGAAAGTTAATTTTTTCTATCATTTTTCTTATAAACCAAAAATAAAAATAAAAACCTATTGACAATTTTTTTAACAGCACTATAGTGCATGCAAGTTGGTACTATGGAATAATAATGGAAGGAGTGTTTGGGATGAACAATAAAAAACAACTTTACCTCAACATAAAAGCAAA
Organism: Alphaproteobacteria bacterium; assembly: GCA_016869935.1. Taxonomy (GTDB): domain Bacteria; phylum Pseudomonadota; class Alphaproteobacteria; order UBA7879; family VGCX01; genus VGCX01. Next base: position 24,734 of record VGCX01000001.1, on the reverse strand, counting down.
AAGGCCGATACAAGCCTTAACTTACATCGACCTTGCCAAGTTTTACTTGACACCTTGTCTCCCAAATCTCAATAGAACAAAGTCCTTACTTGACTTAAGAATACCATGGGACTTTGGTAAAAATCAAGAGGGCAAAATGAAAAAAATATTAGGACAAACAAAAGGTCAAAATCCCTCAGAAACCCTAGGGTTTTTCACGGTATTATTATCGAAATTTATCAACGAATTAAAAAAATATCCATATTTTTAAAGGACTTAACGAAAAAATAAGAGGCATGAAATGACTAAAAAATCACCCCTGCATAAAGATTTAGAAAACGAATATTCTCTTTTGAAAGATTGTTTGATTTTAAAAAAGAAAACAGAAGCGATTGCAAAATCGGTTATAAAAGATGACCAGCCCTTCGATGAAGAAGAAATTGAAGAACTTGAAATTTTTTACGGCCTTACCAAAGCAGCTGTTTTGTGGGAGCGTCAGCGCAAGGGAATGGTTATATCGCCTCTTCAACAGGCGATGTATCGACATCTTTGGGATATCTTGAATCTTGTGCACGAGGTGCTCGTGCCTCTTCGTGATATTATGGACGTGCTTTTTGAAATTGACCGAAAGCTTATGCAAGGACGTGAAAAAGACGAAGCATCCGATAGCGCGTCTATCATTGAAGTCGCTTCAGATACGCCTGAGCTTTAGAAGATTCCTTTAAAATTGTATCAAGGGAGGGGATGTTCGTATCCCATTCAATGAGGGTCGGTTTGGGCCCTAAAAGGGTCAGGGTTTTTTCGTAAAGACTCCACACATCTTCTGCAACAAAGTCCCCATGATGATCGATAAGCATCGTTTGATGATTGGGCACTTGGACTTTTTGGTGGCCGGCTAAATGAATTTCGCCAACTAAAGATCCGGGGATTTTGCTGATATAGCGCATGGCATCCCATCCATGATTATGGCTACTGACATAAACATTATTAACATCCAGCAAAATCAGACATCCACTTTGTTGTGCCAGTGCAATCATAAAATCCGCTTCGTCGATTGTTGATGTGTTAAAGGTCAAATAACTAGAAGAATTTTCAATTAAAATCTGACGTCCTAAGAAATCCTGGACCTCTTGGATATGGTCTACAATAATTTTTAAAGATTCATCTGTATAGGGAAGGGGCAGAAGGTCGTTCAAAAAAATATCATCCGTTCCTGTCCATGCTACATGATCAGAAACAAGAAAAGGATCAAAAATATCACAAAATTCTTTTAGAAGACGTAGGTGATCTTTGGAAAGGGGACCTGCCTTTCCAAGGGATAATCCAATGCTATGAACACTTAAGGGATAGGTGGATCGAAGCTTCTCCAGTGCTTGGCGGCGGACCCCTGAGCGATGGTTTTCAAGAATGACTTCGATCCAAGAAATGGGCGGCTGTGTTTTTATAAATTCTTCCAGATGATTGGGACGCAACCCAATACCGGCACTAATTGAAACCACGGAGGGGGACTGCATAATCGGGATTCATATAGGTGATTTTTTGCTTAATAAAATCATAAGGATAACAAACTATTGGGGACCGGCGATCGGGATCGGGTTTTAACGATCCTCGAATAAGCTCCCCCTTTTCTGTTCGACCCACTGTAATATTTTCACACATATAGAGACTGTCTTTGGGAAGTTTAATAGAGGCTAAAGGATGACATGCTGGCGCTTCGCCGTATCCATATTGACGCCCATCCACATCAACAAAAACGTTGTCATTTTGTCCTGCGCCCATAATGCCAAAGCATTCAACAGCTTCTTGCGGTGGGGGTGGGGCCAGTTTGCTCGATGACATTGCACTATCATCCCATTTGGGGGGTGTGGCAGAATTCCCTCCAGAGGCATCAGAGGACCCGTCAGAAGAAGTATCGCCCCCATTATCATTCCCATCGTTTCCGCTATTACCATCAGCGCCGTCTACGCCGCCGCTATCTCCGCCGTTATCACCAGGGTCTTGAGAACCGTCTTGAGAACCATCCGCCACATCACCTCCACCTCCAGATCCATCATTGCCGCTACCTTGATCTGCAGGATTAGATTTGCCGCCTGACTTGCCTTTAGCCCAAACAACTTCTGAATTGTTGAGGGGGCTTATACAAAAAATGACCCATAAAAAGGTGAAAAGAATTGATTTTTTCATACTGGTTATCCTCTTATTTTTATTGTGAAGGAGAAGGGGGAATCTTGTCAAAATAAAATCTCCCGCCTGATGAAGGGCGAGAGATTTGAAACGAGAGATACTAAACGAAAAAAACTATTTCTTTTCAGCTGTTCCAGCTGTTTCAGCTTGCTTAGCTGGTGCTTTAGCATGTGCTGGCGCTTTGTGATGCACAGGTGCTTTAGCATGTGCTGGCGCTTTATGATGCGCAACTGGGTGTGCTGGCGCTTTAGCATGTGCTGGCGCTTTTGCCTCTTTTTTCATTTCTTCATGCGCTGTTTTCATAACATGCGTTGCATGATGAACAGGAGCTGCATGATGAACAGGGGCTGCATGATGAACAGGGGCTGCATGATGAGCAGGAGTTTCGTGATGAGCAGGTGCTGCATGATGAGCAGGTGCTACATGATGAGCAGGAGTTTCGTGATGAGCAGGTGCTGCATGCTCGACGCCATGATGTTCTGCTGCTTTTTTCTCAGCTTCAAGCTTCATTTCTTCATGTGCTGTCATCATTACATGCGCTGGGCAAGTTTCTGAAGTTTGTGTTTCAGCAACAGGAGCTTGATGCTCTTCCTCTTTATGTGATTTTTTATGTACAATGTAGCCACCAATAGCTGCTGCTGCGATAGCGCCGATTAGAAATTTTTTGGATGAATTACTCATAACCTTTGTCTCCCATATTATTTATTTTTATAACTTCATTTTATCATACGACACATACGTGTCAAGAAGCAGACGTCAAGAAAATTTAAATTTCCAAAAATGTTTCTTATGAATCTTGATCTGCGGGATAAATGTCTTTTATGTACTTCGATGGAACTTCTTCGATTTCTCCTCTTTCTAGACTTCCTAACTGAAAGGGACCGTATCCAATGCGAATCAGTCGATTTACTTTGTATCCTAAATGTTCCATCAGGCGTCGAATTTCTCGATTTTTTCCCTCTATCAATGTCATTTGAAGCCAGGTATTGCTCGATTGATGGCGTTCAATTTTTGTCATGACTCCCTGGTAGCGCACCCCTTCAACAGTCATTCCTTTTTCAAGCCTCCTTAAGTCTTCTTCTTTAACGAGGCCGTGAACGCGTACACGATAGGTGCGTTCCTGATTGCTCGCTGGAAGCTCTAGAAAGCGAGAAAAATCTCCATCGTTTGTTAGCAAAAGAAGCCCCTCAGAGTTTAAATCCAATCTTCCAATCGATACAATGTAGGGCAGGCGTTTCGACTCAAGGGCATCAAAAATCGTAGGACGTCCCTGCGGGTCAGCTCGACTGCAGATAAGCCCTACCGGCTTATGATACCGCCAAAGACGCGTTCTTTCTTTTGGTTTAATTTTTTTGCCTGATATTTCAATCAAATCTTTTTCTGTTACGTTAAACGCCGGAGATTCGATGCTGTGGCCATTGACAGTAACTTTGCCTTCTAGGACTAGTTTTTCCGCAGCGCGTCTAGAGCATACACCTGCATGCGCTAAAAATTTTGCAATACGTTGCGCTGTCATTTAAGAGCCTGCTGCTTTTACAAAAGCGTTAAAGATCTTCGTATCTTCAGGACATATCTCAAATTCCGGATGCCATTCAACTCCTAAGCAAAACTTGTACCCTGGGTGTTCTACCCCCTCAATAACCCCATCGGGTGCAACGGCATTCACCACAAGGCCGCGTCCAACCTTATGAACAGATTGATGATGGGATGAATTTACCTCATACAGAGTTTTTCCTGTAATGCGATGCAAAAGCGTTCCCTCTGTTACACTAATCGCGTGACTTGACTCTGTTGTTGGTCGAGGCTTTAGGTGATTCATAGCTTTTGGATCATGGGTTTGAATGTCTTGAAGCAAAGTTCCGCCAAAATAAATATTAATGGCTTGTTCTCCCGCACAGATCCCTAAAACGGGAATATTTTTCTTGAGAGCGGCATCCAAAATTTTAAAATCAAACTCTGCGCGTCCCCCTTTAATCAAATTGATTACATTAGGAAGGGCTTCCTCTCCGTAAAACTCTGGGGGATAATCTTGCCCCCCTGAAATCACGAGGCCATCCAGGAGGCCTATATAATCAGGCACAGCATTCACTTGAAAGGGCAAGGCAATAGGGATGCCGCCTGCACGTTCGATAGATTCGAAATAATTACACCTAAGGGCATACCATGGCATCTTTGAAAAATAGGTACCGTTGTCATCGTAATTCATGACAATCCCTATAATAGGACGTTGGGTCATTTAAACACTCTTTTTTTTCTTTCTTACATCCTGTTGCATTTTATGTTTGTATGCAAGAAGTCCCCTTGATTTTTATCGAAAAACCGGTCACTTTTATGTCCATGAGCACTAAAATAAAAGATCAATTTGTCCGTATTGCAGTTATTGGATGTGGTGATTGGGGTAGGAATATTGCCCTTACCCTTCATCGTCTTGGCAGCCTTTATGCCCTTGGTGATCAAAATCTCTCCTCTAGTAAAGCCATTCAGTGTTCGAAAGACACAAACGTAGACCTTGTTCCCCTTGATCAAATATTGAACGACGAAAAGATTCAGGGTGTGTGTATTGCAACCCCTCCCCACACCCATTTTGATATTGCGAAAGAAGCCTTGGAGGCTGGAAAAAATGTCTTTGTAGAAAAACCTTTGGTTTTGTCTATTGCAGAAGGGAAAGCTTTAGAGACTCTAGCAAAAGAAAAGGGTTTGATTTTAATGGTGGGGCACCTTCTTCGTTACCATAAAGCCTTTCAAATTCTTGAGGAATGGGTTAAGGGGGGGAAACTAGGATCCATTCTTCATATCAACACAAGCCGAAAGAATTTGGGAAAAATCTATCCGCATGACGATGTGATTTGGGACTTGGCACCCCATGATTTATCTATGATTTTAGCTTTAATCCCCCATCCGGTCGAATCGGTTTTAGCAACAGGGGCAAACTATGCGGTTCCTCGTCTTGCCGATGAAGCACTCCTTAGTCTTAAGTTTGAAAATAGTTCCCAGCAGGCTTTTATTAGCTTGTCACGCCTCAGCCCTTTTAAAGAACAGAAGGTGACAGTGGTTGGGACAAAAGGAATGGCTGTATTGGATGATACATTGCCTCAAGATCGGAAACTGACTTTTTTTAATAGCCATGTCATCCAGGAAAGTCCTGATCATTTTTCCATTCATCAGGATCGTGTAGGTGTCCCTGAACTGTATGAAGCACAAAATCCTTTAGACGCGGAAATGACCCATTTCATCGACTGTATTCAACACGGCAAAGCGCCCCGTACCCCCGCGCAAGAGGCTATTCAAATTCTCTCTATTATCAATGCTGCGCAGCAGTCGATCAAAGCGGGTCAATGGGCGTTCTGTTTCTGCTATTAAAACTCTCGAATTATCTTGATCAATAGATGTAAAGTCTTACAGTTTCTCTATTATTATGGTGAATAAAATGGCTACAGAAAATCCTAGAATCAATGCGATATTTGAAGCGTTAGAACTTCAAGAACATATAGCTTTGTCAGTTCTTGCCATGTCTCTTGATAAAGAAGGAATAAAGACATATAGCCACGATGATGCTTGGCGATAACTTTAGATATATATACAAAGGTTAGCCACTTTTTATCTAAGGGTTTCTTTTCGTATTCCCTCCACAATAATCCTTTGATGGTCTGCTGTAACATATGCATGCATGGGAAGGCTTAGGACTGTCTTGGCTAGTTTTTCAGTGACATCTAGTCCTGTGGGAGATTTTGGAAAGTCTCGGTAAGGTTTTTGAGTGTGCAGGGGTTCTGGATAGTAAATCATGGTGGGAATGCTGTGCTCTGAGAGTGCTTTTTGAAGCTGATCTCGATTATTTACTTGAATAGTATATTGTGCCCAAACAGACGTTCGATCGTTTTTTAGTACAGGGGTTTTAACACTATCTGAAAGTTGTTCATTATAAATGTCTGCTACATGTTGGCGTTTTTTAATTTCTTCTGGAAAGATCGCAAGCTTTTCTAAAAGAATAGCCCCTTGCAATGTGTCCAAACGCCCCGTTAAGCCCAAACGCACATTTTGATACCGTGTGGCGCCTTGACCATGGATACGAATCGATCGTAAAATGGCGGCTGTATCAGAATCGTTTGTAAAAATCGCTCCTCCATCCCCATAGCATCCCAAAGGCTTTGCAGGGAAGAAGCTGGTCGTTGCCATATGTCCGTAACTAAGTGTTGATTTACCTTTATATAAGGCGCCAGCACTTTGTGCCGCATCCACAATCATTTTAAGATCGTGCTGTACGGCAAGATCAAATATTTGTTGGTGATCGGCAGGTTGTCCAAAAAGATCAACAGGGATAATCGCTTTTGGTTTAAGAGAGCCCTCTTTCTTAATTGCAAGAATTGCTGCTTCCAAACTTTTTGGATCCATATTAAAGGTGTCTTCCTGTACATCCACAAAAATAGGCGTTGCCCCAATAAGGGCTACTACTTCTGCTGTTGCAGCAAATGTAAAACTTGGGACAAAGACGGCATCTCCAACACCAATATTATAGGCCATAAGCCCCATATAAAGGGCATCTGTCCCGTTGGCACAAGAAATAACTTCATGAACACCAGTAAAAGCTTTGAGTTGTTCTTCCAACTCAAATACTTCTGGGCCCATGATATATTGGCCATGAGAAAGAATATCTTGCCAGCGCGCATCAAGCTTTTGTTTAATAAAAGTCTGTTGGGTTTGAAGATCAATAAAGGGAATCTTTAAATTTGTCATTGTCGTCTATCTATCCTTAAAAATGCACCCGAGAGGATTCGAACCTCTGACCTTTGCCTCCGGAGGGCAACGCTCTATCCAGCTGAGCTACGGGTGCTCATTAACAATCACCAATATACGACTATAGATGTATATATCAGCCATCAATTAATATTTCAAATTGTAATTTATCTTAGGGCTACTTTAGAATTTCATGCAGTTCTTGTAAATCTTGTGGAAGAGGGCTTTCGAAAGACAAGAATTCTTGGGTAATGGGATGTATGAACTGAAGCTTATAGGCATGTAAAGCTTGTCGCTCATTGGTCCAAAGTGCACAAGAATGTTCGGCCATTAATCTTTTGATAATGGCTTTTTTCTTTTGAGCCCCATAAGTGGGATCCCCAACAACCGGATGACCAATAGAGGCCATATGAACGCGGATTTGGTGGGTACGCCCCGTTTTCAAGCGACATTCTACAAGGCTTCCAAAAATTGCATTGCCGACAACAAATGTTTTCAGCGTTTCGTACTCCGTGATTGCGGGTTTTCCTTTAAAGTCAAAAACTGCCATTTTTTTCCGATTAGAATCACTTCTGGCAATATTTTTTTCAATCACACCCCTAGTTGGACTGGGAACTCCTTCAACAAAGGCCAAATAACATCTTGATAAGGAGCGACTCTCAAACTGTTCCACAAGACCTTGATGGGCTTGATTCGTTTTCGCAATAACCATTAAGCCGCTTGTTTCTTTATCTAAGCGATGAACGATGCCGGGACGATCCGACTCTCCTAAGGTTGAAAGCTTTGATCCACAGTGATGAAGCAAGGCATGAACAAGCGTTCCTCTATGATTGCCCGCCCCAGGGTGCACAACTAGGCCAGCAGGTTTATCGAGGACTAAAAGATGACTGTCTTCAAAAATAATGGTTAAAGGAATATTTTCCCCCTCATAAGAAGACGTTCTTTCTTGAGGGATTTCTAAAATTTCCAAAAGCATTCCTTCTTTCGTTTGCAGGGATGGATCAATTATTTTGGTTTTTTCTAGAGTAACACCACCTTCCAAGATAAGCTTTTTTACTTTTTCTCTGGAAAGCGACAGAAGTTCGCTGAGCGCCTTATCAAGGCGCTTTCCAGAGAGTTCTGATGGAATAGTGATCGTTTTGTTCAACCTATAAAGTCCTTCATTTGACATTTTTTTATAATATGCCATGATAAATTAAAACTATAAGGAGGTAAGGGGCGTATGTCATCAATAAAACATTCAACAATCTCTTTTCTTCTCTCGACGGTTTTTAGTAAAGCACTGATTCCTTTTTTAGGCATTCTTTACGGGGTCTTGGTCCTTAAAAGCGTTCTAAATTTTTGGTCTCTTTGGATTTTAAGTGGATTTTCTTTCTTGTCTTTTGGATTCATTTTGGGAAATGTTTTAAAAAATATGCGGATTCGTTACGCGCGCAAAGACTTGTGGTTTCTTGGAATGGTATGGGCTTTTGGGGCGTTGATCATCCAAATAATTTATGAGCCAGACGCGTTTGAGAGCTTTTTCTGTTTTTCTGGTCCCTGGATTTATCTGTTAATCGCCTTATTCTTTGCCCCTCGATTTTGTGGAATCTATGCACGCCAATGGGCCTTGTAACCTTTTCCTAAAAGATGTTGCACCACAGCGCTCTTTTGGTAATATGTTTTTAGGTATAATATAATTCCATGCTCACAACTCAAGATAATGTTTATCTATCAATTACGACGACCCTTGGAAAAGATCAGATCTTTCTTCGAGAGTTTAAGGGCGTAGAGCGCATCTCAGGTCTTTTTGACTTTGACCTATCTCTTTATGTTCCTTATCAGGTTAACAAAAAGGGACCAAATCTAGATCTTTCAACCCTTGTGGAAACAGAAGCAACCGTCACGGTTTGTATTAATAAAAAGAAACGCTATTTTCACGGCGTTATTACAGAAGTCACTCAGGGTGGAACCTTCTTACATGCAGGGGCAGAGGCAGATCGAACCGCCCAATCAACGTACTTTCAGGCCAAACTTCGTCCTAAAATGTGGGGGATGACTCTTACAGAGCAGTGTCGGATTTTTCAAAAGAAAACACCTCTTGAAATCATCAAAAGCGTTCTTTCAGACCATAGCATCACCTTACAAGATAATACCAGTACAGCAGGGACGGTACAAAAAGACTTTTGTGTTCAGTATAATGAAAGTAATTTCAATTTTGTTTCTCGATTAATGGAAGAGGAAGGAATTGCATACTATTTTAAGCATAAAGAGGGGAGTCATACACTGACCCTTGTAGATGAAAGCCAGCCCTATCAAGCGCTTGAAGATGCTGATTTTGCTACCCTAAAAATGTCCCCGTATCCTGAAAGACCTTTAGGGGGAGATTTTTCTCTCTGGAATCTTCGTTTCTTGCAACAAATAGTTCCCTCCAAACATACTTATACGGACTATGATTTTGAGAAAACACAGACGAGCCTCAAGGTTGATTCTGCAGGGAAGGGGAGCGGAAGAGAGGTTTACCATTATCCCGGACGCTACACTCTACAGGATCGAGGCACTGCCCTTTCTGACATTCGTATGGCTGCTTTGGAGTTTCCCAAAAACTCTCTTCAAGCGCAGTCAGATATTCATATGGTAGAGGTAGGATCTACATTCACACTGTCAGATGAGGTAGCAAAAAATCTCGTTCGAGATGACCTGAAAAGCAAAGATTTTACAATTTTTTCCATTGAGCATCGGGCAGTTTTAGAGGCCTTGGAGACAAATCAATCTTTTTCTCCCGAGAATGTTTTTGATTTAGAGTATAATAATCAAATAACATTTTATAAAAAAGAAACGCCCTATCACCCCCCCAAAACAGCGCATATCCCAAAAATTTATGGGACTCAAACGGCAACAGTTTCCGGTAAAGCTGGCGAAGAAATTTGGACTGACAAATACGGCCGGATTATGGTGAAGTTTCATTGGGATTTGAGCGACACAAAAGACGATGCGGTTTCTTGTTGGGTGCGTGTTGCCCAAAGTTGGGCTGATAAAAACTGGGGTGCTTTTTTTATTCCCCGTGTTGGGCAGGAAGTCATCATTACTTTTTTGAACGGGGACCCTGATCAGCCTCTGGTAATTGGGTGCGTTTACAATGCAACGAATATGCCCCCTTATGGGCCCGATATGGCGATCAAAAGTGGCTTTAAAACAAATTCTTCCAAAGGCGGTGGTGGGTTCAACGAGCTTCATTTTGATGACACAAAAGGGTCTGAAAACTTCTTTATGCAAGCTCAAACAGATATGACGACCATGATTTTAGATGGTCAACGTACGACAACTATTAAAGGAACAAAAAGCAAGGGTCACGATATTTTAACAATTGTTGAAGGCAAAAGAGATACAACGCTTAGTAAAGGTGATGATTTTCTAACACTGGCTGCTGGAAGTCGCACCACAAAGATCAGCGATGATTTGAATTTAACGATTGGAAAAAATGCGACGATTAAAGTAGGAAAAGATGGGACTGTGACCGTTGATGGCAGCCTAACCCTTAATATTACAAAAGATCTTATTATTAATGCAGATAACATTAAAACCCTTGGAAAGACTCTCACAGATTTTAAGGGGCCAACTATTAAAATAGAGGCAGATACTCTTGTAGATATTAAAGGAGCAACAGCCAAATTAACCGGTGCGGGGGGTGTTACTATTGCTGGTGGAATGATTGCCCTTACGGGGGGAATGATTAAATTAGGCTAACACATGTTAGAAATTACCCCTGAAATTTTAGAACAACTTCGACTTGTCCAGCAGCAAAAGGAAGGCCCACCGAAAAAGGAATCTGTGCAAAGCCTAGAGACAAGTACTTTGGAGCCTTCTCTCCCAGAGAATCTTACGGATATCACTTTCCATACTGTTGAAAATGACCAAGGAAACGTGATCCAAAAAATTCCCCTCAAAGACGGAATTCCCCATGGGATGATGGAAGAATTTGATGATCAAAAGGATCTTGTTTGCCAAATTTTTTTTGATCAAGGACAAAAAAATGGGCTCAGTATTTTTTACATCAAAGGTCAGAAAGTTGTTGAGACTACCTTTGTAAAAGATATTTTAGAGGGTCCCTTTGTGACCTATCATACCAATGGACAAATTAATACGACAGGAACCTATACACACGGAATGATGGATCAAGAGTTTTGCATTTACGATGATCAAGGACATCTTCTTAAAAAAGAACAGTATCAATCTGGATATAAAGAGGGTCTTAGTCAAAATTTTTATCCCAACGGTACCTTGTATGAAGAGGTTTTGTTTTCAAAAGATATTCCGGTGGGTGACTCAAAAACTTATCATATGAATCAGTCTCTTATGATGCTAAAACAGTATAAAGATGGTATGGTTATTTATGAAGAAGTATATGATGATCGAGGAAATCTGATTGAAAAAAAATCAATGGACTCGCAAAAATAAAAAAGGATATCAATGCCAAAACTTGTCGTAACAGGGGCAACAGCGCAGTGTTCTAAAGGAACGGCTCCAGCCCCTCTCACATTTCCGCCCTCACCCCCTATTATGGGAAAAACCCCTGCTGGGACGATTATGGGAAATGCACCGATGGCAAACGTAGCCTCGTTTGGAATGTGTTTAAGCTTGGCCAACCCTACTGTTGCAGCTGCTACATCCGCGGCACTAGGGGTCTTGACGCCCCAGCCTTGCGTGCCAGCCCCTGCCGGTCCTTGGGCGCCTCCTTCAGCGAAGGTTTTGATTGGGGGGGTTCCAGCAGTTCTTGATTCGAGTATGCTGAATTGCGCCTATGCAGGACAAATTAAAATTGTTTTTCCGGGGCAAGTGATTGTTGAGGCACAGTAGAAATGGATTTTTTAAAAAATATTGGTGTTATACTCGTTTCTTTAACGATAGGGTTTGGGATAGCAGGCTATTTAAATGATCCAAAAAAGCCCTCTCCTTGGGAAGCAGTTAAAGGAACATTTTCATCCCTTAAGGCGCTATTTTCAGAAATACCTGAAGCGGTTATAGACACATCAAAGTTTTCTCAAGAAAGCATGCAAAAGGAAGGGACTCCAACTCCTGGAATTACTATGACAGATTCAGAAGTGACAGAAGCACAAAAATATTTTAATAAACTCGCTGGGATTGATGTAGAAAAGCGAGAAAAACAAAAACAAGAAAAGGAAAAACGGGAAAAAGAAGAGCAAGAAAAACAAAAAAAGGAGGCTGATCAAAAAGAAGAAAAGCCTACTTTAAAGGCATCATCCTTATTTGTTGTAAAGAAACGCGATAGCATGAATCATAGTATGACGCACGGCGCTGTTTATGCTTTGGGCACGTCTCCTTATGGCCCTCCTCCTTCTGTAAAATATAAGATTTTTGAAAAAGGATCTTTATTGTCGATTGAAAGTGACCCCACTGCAATGGATGAAAAAGAAAGCGGCCATTTAGATTCTTATCAGAAGCCATCTTATCCTTTACCGCTCATGAAAAATGCTGTGCAAAATACAACGCTCCCTGTGCTTGATCCAAAGAATACTTTTACGTTACAATTGGGTTCTTTTGAACAAGAAGCTGATGCCGATGAATTTAAGGAAAAGCTTCAATCAAAAGGATATGATGTGGGGGTTTATAAGGATCGCACACACAAGGATCAGTCATGGTTTTATGTGCGTTTGAATGCCGCCTTAACAGAGCGGGAATCCCATCAGTATAAAGATAGGATTGCTAAAGATGTTTCTCTTTCTCCTATCATAGTTTTAGTTGAGGATGATGTACGGAGTGAATAAGGATTTTACCATGATTTTAAATCGACATAGCTTTTCTCTTTTAATGATTTTGACTCTTTTTACGGGATGTAGTCGTCTAAGTTCAACGCTTTTTGAAGAAGAAGATTGGGAATTTATTGATGAATTGACCCTTGTTGCAACCCCTAATATGAACAATAAAACGGCTCTTAAGGTTGATGTTGTTATTGTTAAAGATGAACGGATTGCGGAACAAGTTGGTATATTAACGGCCCGTCAATATATGAAACAGCGCAAACAGCTTAAATATGATCATCCGCAAAAAATTAAAATTAAATCCTTCGAAATGATTCCGGGAACCAGTATTATTATTCCTTTAAAATATCAAAAAACCGAAGTTGCTGCAGGGTTTGTTTTTGCTGACTATTCCAACCAAAAAGCCAATCGATGGAATATATTTTCTGCGGATTGTGTAAAAGTTGAGCTTTTAGACTATACCGTTAGAATTACGTCACACAAATGGAAAGATGCCCCTAAGCTCAAAAATGACAAACAGAAAAAGGACGGGATTATTGTCCTGAGCTAGGAATCCATCTGTCCGCCTAGCGCTGGAGGAAGTGGCTTGCCTGATTCGATCAGAGCATTTTTGTAGGTATCTAAAAGTTTTTGACCAAGATCCCCCGCACGGGATTTCCACTCTTTAAGCATAGTGGACGTAACCTCTAGAGAGCGTTTTTTAAACCATTCTGGGATAGGAAGTTGCTTGAAAAGATGCTGACGACGCTGATCATCTGTTTGGCTCATGCGCCACGCAAGCATTTCCATTTTTTTGGCCTGCAAAAAAAGGTTGTTTTTTGCATCAGGAGAAAGAGCTTCAAAATCTTTTATGTTCATAACAACAACGTACTTGGGTAAAGAATATTTTAGCCGATAGTAATAAGAGGCAAAAATGGAAGTTTGTGCAAGAAAGGCAGAGTTGCGACTTCCAAAAAATCCGTCTACTTGACCCTCTTGTAATTTTTTAAATTCCTTTGGACCTTTAAATAAAACAGGATTCATTCCTAAAAGACTCACGTATTCAGGTAAAATTTGCCCATAGGTTCGAATTTTTAAAACCCGGAGGGCACTTAAATTATCCATGCTTTTGTTTAAATAGAGATCTTGTGGTGAACAGGGAATAGAAAAAAGATAAACAAGGCCTGATTGATTAAATTTAGATTCAATATAAGAACGCGTTACTTTCCATAAAATCTGGGCCTGTTCATAGTCTGTTGCTAAAAAAGGAATAGAATCCATTTCAAAGATGGGATCTTCTTTTCTTAAGTGCTCGAGGTACAAGCATCCGAAAGAAAAAAGACCTTTTTGGACAGCCTCTTTTATTTCTGATGTGGGCCATAGGTCTTTGTTAACATCTTCTGTTGTGATATGAATTTCTTTTTTTGTATCAAGCTCTAAATTATTAGAAAAAATCTGTAGGATGTTTAACTGATAGCTTTCTTCATACAAATCATGGGCAAGCTTAAAGTTGCCTTCCCCATAATAGTTTCCCCAGAGCCCCCACATTAAAAACGGGACACACAAAAGTAGAATAATATATTTTACTTGTCGAAATGAATCCATCTATGTCTCCGTATCTCACGAAACTTTTTCTTTTAGAGCCCGCGGTAAATTCCCAAGGGTTCCCATCGCGCTTTTGGATAAAAGCCTCTTTAATCCTTTGTTACGATCTACCATTTTTAATCCGATGTCACGCATCTTTTTTATAAGGGGGTTATGATTGGAAAATAAGGCTTCTAGGCCGTCAGTTGCAAGAATCATAGAAAAAACATCAAAACGCCGCCAGCGTTCGTATTTTTGGCAAATAGTAGAATCAGATAATAAAAGTCCAACTTGAGCGCCCTCAATCAAGACTTCAGCTAAAGTGGCGGCATCTCTTAATCCTAGATTGACGCCTTGTCCCGCTAAGGGGTGAATGACATGGGCAGCATCTCCGATCAGAAAAATTCCTTCTTTTGCACTGTGGTCTACAAACTGCAAGGAAAGAGGATAAATCCATCGAGGGCTTACCCTTTTTGACTGCTCAAGATAAGGGGATAACTCATGAGACAAAATTTGATCAAAATCTTCATCAGAGGCCTCACGAAGGCTTTCAGCAATTGTGTGATCAACGCTCCACACAAGCGAAGATCGATTGTGTGTCATCGGCAGCAAGGCGAGAGGGCCATCTTCTCTAAAAATTTCCCAAGCAATATTTTCGTGATTATTTTTATGTTCGTAGGTGCAAACAATGGCATCCTTCCCATAGGGATGTTCAATGGTTTCAAAAGCTCCAAGCTTTCGAACAAAAGATCCCTTCCCATCGGCTCCAACTAGGATAGAACTTTTAAAAAAGCGACCGTCATTCAGGTGCACTGTAATAAAAGGCCCTTGTTTTTCTAAAGAACCAAGAGTTCCTTCTACCCACTCGATTCTATCAGCAAAAGTCTTAACGCGCTGGGCAATTTTTTGACGCAAAAGTGACAAAGGAATGATGTATCCTAAAGGATCACTTGCTGATGGATCAAAACGGACAGTTGTGTTTGTAGGTCCATGAACCGTTTTGACTTGATCAATAGAGCAAACTGTAGGTTTTATACTTTCCCAAATACCTAAGTGGTGTAGAAAGTTTTTTGAGCTTGGGGATAAGGCAATGGCCCGGCAGTCAGAGTTTTCATCAGATAAAAAAAAGCCTAAGGGAGTTCGGTCAATAATGCGGGACGAAATTTTTTGCTCTGCAAGGGCACAGGCAAAAGCAGCCCCAACGGGGCCGCCTCCAATAATAGTGACGCGTTGATCGTCCATAAAGTTATGAGTGAAGATTCTTTTCAACAAAATCCCAATTAACAAGATGATTTAAGAATGTATCTACGTAATCAGGGCGTCGATTTTGATAATCTAAATAATAAGCGTGTTCCCAAACGTCACAGGTTAATAGGGTTTTTACATCTTTTGTGAGGGGTGTTTCTGCGTTCGGTGTTTTGAGGATTTTCAGTGCACCTGCTTCTTCAACAAGCCAAGCCCATCCACTGCCAAATTGCGTTAGGGCCGCTTGCTTAAACAGGAAGCAAAAATTTTCATAAGTATCGAAGGATTCTTCCAATCGCTTTAAAAGAGGGGCTGTTGGTTTGCCTCCCCCGTCTTTTTTCATGCAGTGCCAGTAAAAAGTATGGTTCCAAACTTGCGCAGCATTGTTAAAAATCCCTATAAAGTCTTTGTTTCCTTCTGTTTCTCGGATAACATCTTCAAGTTCCATTTCAGCAAAGCCTGTTCCTTCTACTAATTCATTTAGTTTTGTGACGTAAGTTTGGTGATGTTTATCATAGTGGAAGTTTAAAGTATCTCTGGAAATATAAGGTTCCAGGGCTGTTTTTTCATAAGGCAACTTAGGAAGATGAAAACTCATAAGGGGTACTCCTTCTTATCATTATTTAGGGTAATGTACCTGGTTCACTTTTAAGATTCAAGCCTAAGGATAGAGCTGTTTTTAGAAAAACATCTACTGCCTGTTACAACAAAAAGGGCTGCAATTAAAACAACGACCTGGTTGGTGTTGATACACCTGATGACCTAGAACATGTGCGGGGGATGTTGGGTTAGGAAGGATAGCAAGGTTCTGACAAAGGCAGTCCTTTTAGCTTGCGCGTATAATCATACTCGCATATTTCAGCATATTCACGTGGTGGTAGTACAGCGTATTGCTCGACAGATTTTTCGGGATCAAAGTAGGCAAAAAATCTTTTATAAAAATACAAACGGGCCAGCCCCAGACAAATAAGGCGGAGTTTTAGAAGGTCGCCATCGACACCCAGATGCTCTCCAATCAACAGAAGATATAAGCGGTAAGATAGCCATACACTATGGTCTTCCAATATCAATCGCATTGAAATAGGCGCTGTTTTATAAAGGCTTAAGACCTTTAAAAATGCTTCAGAAATTTGTTCATCAAGCGCCTTTAAAAAAGATATTTCTTCTTTGGAAAATTTTATTTTATTTCTTCTTGCAAGATCATAACAAGAATCCCAATAAAATTCTTGCCGTCTCTCTAAGACTTTTTCAAACATCAGCTTTTTTTTGATATATGTCATGCTTTTTGAAAGATAGTCTTCATGAGAAAGAATGGGTTCCAACTCTTTCCACAAATCTTGTTCTGCATCCTCTAGCCAAATACGGACATCTGTAGGGATTGAATGACCTGACAGAAATCTTATGTCTTTAGTTTGTTTTTTGATGATACAAGACTGTGTGTAGTATGAGCTTTCACGAACAATAGTGCCAGGGCACTGATTATCTTGCGCAAAAACACCTTCTACATGTTTTTTTCTATAGGCAAAAAGGATTTCTTTAAAAGACCTTAGATAGTCTATATGAGAATCTTTTTTCTTTTTTAATAATTTGTCCAGAATTTCTTCAAGAACAACCTCTTGCTCCAGAATTGTTTTGGTATCTGCAAAACAGCATTCTTTAAGAAGAATGGCGCAAGAAAAAAAGACACAAACAAACTTCATGAAAATCCCTATAAACTACTAAGGTCTGAACTGACTATGGATTATTAACTAACATAATCTTGATAAATTGCAACAGCTTCATTGCGTAAATCATAACCAATCCTTCGCCAGTTTTCGTCCGTGATAGGCATAGGATCTAATCCCCATTGCATACTTGGCGCTGTATCATCTGATGGGTCCAGTTCTTGGTTTGCAAAAACAAATAACTCTGCAAATCGCCTTTTAATAAGACCGGTGCTAACTACCCCGTTAGCATTTCTCCAATGACCAAAATATTCATAGGATCCATACGTATCTTCCATGTTGATTTTTTGCAAAAGAGTAGAACGCATGAAATTTCCAATCCCTATATTAAAACAAAGAGATGTTAATGCGTCTAGTTGATTTTCTTCTAAACTAACTCCAAGATAGGGCATAATATTAGCTTTGCTTTCTATATCAGACACAAGAAGACCTAAAGCATCATCTTGGTTTAAAGCACCATAGTAATTCTCTCCCGCCGTTACAAGATGCCCATAACCAATTGTTGGATTGCCAGTGATATCTGCATATATTATAGGACTAAAATTTTCAAAACGCATAATTAATCTTGCAGCACCCCCCCCGAGATATCATCACCATATGTCGCTCCAAAACCGCTGTTGCATACCCCGAGGAATGAACAAACCGATAATATTTTTAATCTTTTCATCATAATATAACTCCTTTTAAATTTCTCCTGGATACTCTTGTATTTTCAGCATGTAAAGCTTATCCATGTGTTAATTAGTGAAGTTATCAGTAAACCGACAGTTCTTTATCACGATCTATAGTAAAGGAAAATTTATGAAAAATTTTTTGCGACATCCTCTGAAGTCTTCAGAGGCAATTTCTGAATAAAGTTAGAAAAACATCCACGTCAAAAGGCCAAAGATGGGCAGTAAGCATGCGCAGGACCAGGCCATATAGCCAAAGAAAGTGGGCATTTGAATGCCATGACCCTCAACAACTGATTTGACCATAAAATTGGGGGCATTTCCAATATAGGTGACAGCACCCATAAAGACGGATCCCATAGAAATGGCGAGTAGGGTTGTAGAAAGTGTAGTGGTAAGCGTTGTAACATCTCCCCCTGCCATGTTGAAGAAAACAAAGTACGTTGGGGCATTATCTAAAAAGCTGGAAAAAAATCCAGAGAGCCAAAAATAAGCAGGGTCATAAGGGATTCCATCCTGCATTGCCAGAGAAACAAACGAGGCAAGCGGTCCAGAAGTCCCAGACTTTAGAATGCTAAGGGCAGGGATAATGGTGATAAAAATACCAAGGAAAATTTTTGCAACCTCTATCAAGGGAGCCCATGAAAAATGGTTTTCAAGTCGAACAATGGGTTTTGTCCAATAAAGACAAAGGAAAATGATTAAGATCAAAAGACCGTCTCTTGTTAGATCTTCAAGTTTTAAAGGAATGCCGAAGATGTCAAAAACGATCCCTGGCTTCCAGCTTCCACTTAAAAATACAGCGCCTACAATTCCCGCTAGTAAGAGAAAATTTCTCCGGCCCTCGCAGGCAATAATACCGTGTTCTCTGCCATCGTGTGTGAAGGGGGATGATTGCCCTTCTTTTTTGTAAAAATAATGGTCAATGGTGTAAAAAAGACCAAGCAAAAGGAAAGTTGTTACCAAAAATGGTTGATATAAATGGACAAACGTCCAAGAAAAAGGGACGCCTTCTAAAAAGCCAAGAAAAAGCGGCGGGTCCCCAAGAGGGGTTAAACAGCCGCCCACGTTCGACACAAGAAAGATAAAGAAAATAAAGATATGTTTTTTCTGGTCACGCCAGCCATTGGCTCGGATTAAGGGGCGGATCAAAAGCATGCTTGCCCCTGTTGTTCCAATAAGGCTTGCAGAAAGGGCGCCTAAAGCAAGAATAAGCGTATTATGTTGGGGTGTTCCTAACCAATGGGCTTTTAGTCGAATACTGCCCGTTACAACAAAAAGGGCTGCGATTAAAACAACAAAAGGAATGTAGTTTAAAAGCAGGTGATCTAAAACCTGATGCATTGTTAGAGGGAACCCAAAAGCATGAATGCCAGGAATCAAAAAAGCTGTCGTTAATCCAAAAATAATTTTCCCATAATGGTGATGCCAAAAATTGGCAAACAAAAGAGGACCTGTTGCAAGGGATAATAAAATCAATCCAAAAGGCGCTGTCCACCAGAGGCTAAGAGTTTCCCCTGGAAAGTCGCTTGCAAAAGACAAGGCTGGGAATAGAATTGCGATAATAAATAACAAAAATGATCCTTTAATTTTTCTTCCTCTACCATACGGGAGAGAAGGGGGAAGTGCAACATCAGAGATTGACACATCTAGGACTCTATGTAACTTTATCATCTATAAAATTGTTAAGGAGCATTATGACAATGTACGGAAAGTTTTTTGCTTTGATTGGCTTGGTTATTGCGATTTCAGGATGCACGCCTGTGCAGCATGTTCGTGGAAACTTTCTTGATATGGATGTGATTAAAAAGATCGAACTTAATAAAACCACAAAGGCAGAAATGGAAAATCTTTTTGGCCCTCCAACAAGCCAAGAACTGTTTGGTCAAGATGCCTGGTATTATATTGGTGATAAGGTTGAAACGAAATCTTTCTTTGACCCTAAGATTACGGAACGGATTGTTTTAATTGTAACCTTTGGCACCAATGGTACTGTTGAATCCTATGAAATTAAGGATCTAAAAGATCATCATGAAGTAGATATTAAATCGGAAGCAACCCCTGTTAAGGGGCGGGACCCTAGTCTTGTATCTGAACTATTCGGCAACATTGGTCGCTACTCAGCGCCCAAGAAAACGGCAAAACGTTAAATATTGATGATAACTCTTAGTGCTTCTTCAGAAAAAGCCTTAAAAAAGCTTTATATTAAAACCTATGGCTGTCAGATGAATGTGTATGATTCTGAACGGATGGCTGATATTTTAAAGCCCCATGGGTATGAGCTAACAGATAATCCGGATGCGTCAGACATGATTATCATGAATACCTGTCACATTCGGGAAAAGGCAACAGAGAAAGTTTACTGCGAGCTGGGTCGTTATAAGCCGATAAAAAAGCTACGCGAAGAGGATGGTAAACCGTTTATTTTGGCTGTCGCTGGGTGTGTCGGGCAAGCAGAGGGGGGCGAAATTGTTAAGCGGGCTCCCTATGTGGATATTGTTCTTGGGCCCCAATCTTATCATCAATTGCCTGAAATGATTGAACGGGCGAAACGCGCCTTTCATGCCCGTCAAGAAAATGCCCATGACCAGAAAAAATTAAAAGAGCTTAAGAAAGATCCAATCGTTTATGCAGATTTCCCAGTAGAGTCAAAATTTGATCATCTGCCACAGGTTTCTGATAACAAACGCTTTTCGGCTTTTTTAACAATTCAAGAAGGATGTGATAAATTTTGCACGTTTTGCTGTGTCCCTTATACGCGTGGAGCAGAATATTCGCGCCCTGTTTTTGATATTTTAGAGGAAGCGAAGCGCTATATAGAAGCGGGCGCTCAGGAAATTACGCTTTTGGGGCAGAACGTGAATGCTTACCATGGAACGTCGCCCACAGGATCCGGCGAATGGGGATTGGCGGCCCTTTGTTTGGAGCTTGCAAATTTGGATGGCCTAAAGCGCATTCGGTATACTACGTCCCATCCCAAAGATATGGACGAGGCACTGATTCAAGCGCATGGAGCCTGTGAAAAACTTATGCCTTTTTTACACTTGCCCGTGCAATCAGGGTCCGATCGAGTTCTAAAATTGATGAACCGCAAACACACGGTTTCTTTTTATGAAGATATTATTCATCGTTTAAGGGATGCAAACCCTGATATAGGCTTTTCATCAGACTTCATTGTAGGATTTCCTGGTGAAACAGATAAAGACTTTGAACAAACAATCGGCCTTGTAGAGCGGGTATCTTATGGTCAAGCATATAGTTTTTCTTATAGTCCCCGCCTTGGGACGCCGGCTGCTGCCTTGGAAGACCAAATACCCGAAGCCGTTAAAAAGGAACGGCTCTATCGACTACAATCTTTATTGTTTGCCCAACAGCTTGCCTATAATAAAAGTTTTATCGGTCGTACAATTCCTGTTCTTTTTGAACGTTATGGAAAAAAGCCGGGGCAATTTTTGGGAAAAAGCCCTTATATGCAATCTGTACACGTTCTATCGAATGATGATATATTAGGAAAGATTCGTTGGGTTTCTATTACGGATGCCTTTGAAACGAGCTTACAGGGAGAAATCATTGCTGAGCAATGCTTTTTAGGGGGATGAGTACACAGTCCATATCAAAAATATCATTGGTTTTTTCTGACAATCATATCCTTCAGCAGATTGTTGGAGTCCAGAATTCTTATTTGAAACGTCTTGAAAATCACTTGCGTGTTAAAATTTATTCCAGAGGTAATGTGCTTTTAATTCAAGGCGAAGAACACGCTGTTGAAAAAGTTAAAACAATTTTAATGCATCTTGAAAAAAGACTTAAGCAAGGGGATTCGATAGATCATAATGATGTAGAAGGCAGTGTTCGGATGCATCCTAAAGTTCAAGAGGAGGGAAGTATGAAGATATATCTAAAATCAACCAATAAATCCATTTTGCCAAGGTCTCCGTCTCAGGAAACGTTTATAGAGGCCATGGAAAATAATGAGCTTGTTTTTGGTATTGGGCCTGCAGGAACAGGTAAAACCTATCTCGCCGTTGCGATGGGTGCCTCCCTTTTAATGTCAGGGAAAGTAGAGCGACTTATTTTATCGCGTCCTGCAATCGAAGCGGGGGAGCGCCTTGGTTTCTTGCCAGGGGATTTAAAGGAAAAAGTCGATCCTTATTTAAGGCCTATTTATGATGCGCTCTATGAAATGTTTCCACGTACGCAGGTCGAAAAATTGATTAGTAGTGGAACCATTGAAATTGCCCCTCTCGCTTTTATGAGGGGGAGAACTTTATCTCATGCATACGTTATTTTGGATGAGGCTCAAAATACGACTCCTCTTCAAATGAAGATGTTCTTAACGCGTCTTGGAGAAGGTTCCAGAATGGTTGTTACAGGGGATGTAACGCAAATTGATTTACCGTCTCAACAAGAATCAGGTCTTGTGGATGCGCAAAAACGCTTCAAAAATATACCATCAATTGCTTTTGTAGAGTTTGGATCAGATGATGTCGTTCGACACCCCCTGGTTTCAAAGATTGTGAAGGCCTATGAACCTTAATTTTACTCTTGATCTTTATCGGCACTCTAAGAGGTGGGGGCATAGGGTTTCAAAAAAATCTTTAGAGCTTGCGCTTCATAAAGCAGCAAGTATTTTAAACTTAAAAGGATCCTTTGAATTGACGGTAGTTTTAGCAGACAACGACTTTGTTCATCCTTTAAATCTAGAGTACCGAGGTAAAGATAAACCAACAGATGTACTGAGCTTTCCTCAAGAGGTTTTAAAAAAAGAGGAAAGAGTAGTCCTTGAAAATTTAAACTTAGGCGATATTATTCTGTCCTATGAAATTATTGCAAAAGATGCAGTTGACCAGCAAAAAGATTTTTTGTCGCACACTCTTCATATGGTTATTCATGGATTTTTGCATTTATTAGGGTATGACCATCTATCAACGGAAGATGCAATAGAAATGGAAAGATTGGAAATCAAAATTTTAGACAGTCTTAGTATTTCGAATCCTTATGAGTAAAATATGTTAAAAAAAATTTTAAAAATTCTTCCCAGAAACAAAATACAACACCTTGCAGAGGCAGCGACTGATCAAGAAGCTTTAAAACTATCAGCAGAGAAAGAACACGTTGTAAAAAATTTGATGGGTCTTAATCAGCTGATGGCTCATGATATTATGGTGCCTCGGAGTGATATTACGTGGATTAACGCGGCGATGCCCCTTGAAAAAGTAATAGCGCACCTTAAAGATTTTTCCCATACACGCTACCCTTTATGTCATCAAACCCTAGATAACGTGTTAGGCATGGTTCACATCAAAGATATTATTATGCGCGGAACCACTAATGCTAACTTAAAGAAATATATCGAAAAGCCCCTTTTTATTTCCCCTACTATGTCTTGTTTGGATTTATTGTCTCAGATGCGACAGGACAAAAAATATATCGCCATTGTTCTAGATGAGTTTGGAGGTGTTGATGGTCTTGTCACAGCCGATACGCTTATTGAAAAGCTTGTTGAATATCTAAATCCTGAAGGTGAGCTTAAGTCTGCGCTTTATACCTATGATGCGCCGAGTCGAAGTTTAATGGTAGATGGGCGTTTTTCGGTTGCTGAATTTGAAAAGAATTTCGGTCAACTTTTGACGGATAAAGAAAAAGAAAGTGATCCAGAAACATTGGCTGGTCTTGTTCTTTTGCTAACGGGACGGATTCCGAATCGTGGAGAAGTGATTCGACATCCAACGGGCGTTACGTTTGAGATTAAGGAAGTTCATAGTCGAGGCATTCGAAAAATGCGCATTTACAACCTTGGCGTTTTAAGTAAGCCTAAAATGTAAACTCTTATGAGTACGCGTTCATTTTTTTTCTTAATGATTTTTTTGGGAAGCATGACTGGACTCAGTACAATCCCAGTTCCAGGCTTACAACTTTTTTCTTTTATAGGGCTCTCTGGTCTTTTTTATATCCTTGATCATCCCCTTTTTTCAAAAAAGGTTCCTCTTTGGATGGGGTGTTTTGGATTTGGGTATTTTTTGATCTCCCTTCATTGGATTGTTTTTTCTTTGCATGTAAATTGGGGTCTTTATTATTATTTAATCCCTTTTGCCCTTTTAGGGCTTCCTGTTTTTTTTGGTTTTTACTATGCCCTTATTTTTTGGGTCTTTCCTTGGCATAAATCTAGAAAGATTCGTCCTCTTTATTTTGCCATCCTTTGGACAGTTCTTGAGATTATTCGGGCGGAGTTTTTAACAGGATTCCCTTGGGCATCTCTTGGGACTATTTGGACAACATTTCTTCCAATTGCCCAAATTGCCTCTTTGATTGGGCCCTATGGATTAAGCTTTTGTACAGTTCTTTGGGGTATATTTCCCTGTATTTTTTTAAGCCCTATTTATTCGGTGGTTCAAAAGAAACTTTATGGAATAGTTGTCCTGATAACGATTGGAGGAACATGGATTTATGGCACTTATCGTCTTCAAATCCCTACCCAAGCCCCCTCAAAGACCATCCGTTTGGTGCAGCCAAATTCTCCGCAAGAATTTCAGTGGACCCAGGAAAAAATGGCAGGACAACTTGAAAAGTTTGTTCAACTGTCAAATAAGCCCTGCATGCATAAATTGCAGGCGGTTATTTGGCCAGAATTTTCCCTTCCTCTTGCCCTTCAAGTATATCCTTGGATGGCTGATTTTGTCAGAAGATCTATTCCCGCGGACGGTGTTTTAATAACGAATGGCTTTTTTTATGAAAGAGAGGCGTTCGGTTATAAAGCCTATAATGCAACCCTAGTTTTCGATGATACGCTTCAACTGACTGAGGTGTATGGCAAACATCGATTGCTTCCGTTTGGAGAATATATCCCTTTCCGTTCCTTGATTGATGCGATTCTCCCA